>JAJZPD010000023.1 GCA_021811305.1 bacterium | reverse complement strand
TACCAAAAATGCCAAAGAAAACGCAGGCCAAAAGGCACTACGGCAAGCTTAGAATTAAGCGCGCCAAAATAAAGAAGGCTCCGGCAAAGAAGCCGAAGGTGAAGAAAGCGGTAAAACCCCAGCCAAAGAAAAAGACCGCCAAAAAGGCGGTTATTAAAACCGTAAAGAAAAAAAAAGCCGCGCCAGCCAAGCGCGCGCCAGCAGCGGCGAAGCGCGTTAAGAAACCCGAACTCGACACACAGCACGAGGAGATGCTGGACGAGGTCCTTTCGCGTGGACGGAGCAAAGGCTTCGTCACCGATCTGGAAATTTTAAACTACTTCCCCAGGATCGAAACCGATCCCGCCTTCCTCGAGGAGATTTACGATCGCTTGGAGAGCGAGAATATAAAGGTTGTTTACGTCGATTCCCTTATTCAAACTCCGTCCGATGAAGTAAGCGAGAAGGAGTTGATGGAGGCTACCCACATCACCGAGCCGGTTTCCGACAACGTCCAGATGTACCTGCGAGAGATCGGACGGACGCCTCTTCTGACTTCCGACGAAGAAAAAGAATTGGCAAAGAGAATCCTGCGCGGCGACGAGGGCGCCAGGCAGAGGCTTATCAAAGCGAACTTAAGACTGGTGGTTTCCATCGCCAAAAGATACGTGAACCGCGGGCCGTTAAGCATCTCCGATCTTATTCAAGAGGGGAATATAGGTCTTTTCCGTGCTGTCGAGAAGTTCGACTACCGCAAGGGCTTTAAATTCTCGACTTACGCCACCTGGTGGATCAGGCAGGCGATTACCCGCGCCTTGGCCGACCAGTCTAGGACGATCCGCATTCCGGTTCACATGATCGAAACAATTTCCAAGTACACCCAGGTCAAGCGCCGCCTGTCGCAGGAGCTTGGACGCGAGCCGCTGACGGAAGAGATCGCCATCGAGATGGGAATGGAAGTGGACAAGGTCCGAAATATTCAGAAGATTTCGCAGGAGGTCGTTTCACTGGAATCGCCAATCGGCGGTGAGGACGAGAAGTCGATGCTCGGCGACCTAATCAAGGACGAGAAGAGCCTGACTCCGGAGCAAAAGGCCTCATACGAGCTGTTGAGAGATCAGATCAATGAGATCGTCGGCGAATTAACCGAGCGCGAGCGGCAGATACTCGAGATGCGCTTCGGATTGAAGGACGGGGCGACTCACACTTTGGAAGAGGTGGGGAAGGTTTTTAATGTTACCAGAGAGCGGATCAGGCAGATCGAGGCGAAAGCGATCCAGAAAATCCGCGAGCACGAGAAGGCGCGGAAGCTGGCGGAGTATTAAGAGCGCAAAGCTTAAAGCGCAAAATTTAAAAGAAAGAATAAATAAGCGCGAAGCGCAAAGCGAAAAGCTAAAAAATAACGATAGGTCGTCAGCCATCAATTCTTTTACGCTTTGCGCTTTAAGTTTTGCGCTTTGCTTCGCTCTCTCTTTTATTGACAACCGTTTTTGGTTCTTCGATAATTAATTAACGTATGTCTAGGCGTAAATTAGATAAAACTAATATATTTTTTATCTCGATTGATCGCTTGTACGTTCTGTCTTTTTCCTCTGCCATTTTCTTTGGTTTATCAGCAGGCGTAGCTATGGCTTGGTCTAACCCTTCACAAACGGCTCCCAGCGGCCAACCTGGGCCTATCGTCATCGCCTTAGGTGGAACCCAAGCCAGTACAGTGCCGCAAGCTTTATCCGACTTAGGTACCGCCGCCTCGGGTGCCAACTCTGACATTACCTCTCTCTCACCCTCAGGTAACCTCATCATCTCTCCAACAGGAGGAGTCGGAATCGGGACAACCAGCTTGGGAACAGGAGCTTTGGTAACAGTTAACGGCAATCTGGTCACGACGGGTGAGTTGCAATCAACTTTGGGTTCTGGATATGGACAAGTAAGAATGATCTCCGGAAACTACGGAGCCATGTGGAGAAATGACGGCGCCAACACCTATCTATTATTCACCAACTCTGGAGACCAATACGGCAGCTGGAGTAGTTTAAGACCTTTATACATCAACGACTCCACGGGAGAAGTGTATATGGGTAACGGTCTAGATATCACCTCCGGTGGCATCACCTTCCCTGACGGGACGGTGCAGACGACGGCGATGTAGAGATAGAATATATGTCAAGCATGTTTAAAAATTTTAAATACCATATAGCCATACCAATCGTTTTGCTGCTATTCGGCTTATCGATGACCTTGAGTTATAACATTGCTCAAGCCTGGACTAACCCGGCTAGCTCTCCGCCAACCGAATCGCTCACGCCGATCACGATAGTTAACGGAGGCACTGCGGCATCATCGACTTCGCAAGCTCGCTTGAATCTCGGCGCCGCCGCCTCAGGCGCCAACTCTGATATCACTTCTTTGTCTCCATCAGGGAATCTCATCATCTCTCCAACAGGAGGAGTCGGAATCGGAACAACCAGCTTGGGAACAGGAGCTTTGGTAACGGTGAACGGAAACTTGGTTACAACCGGAGAACTCCAATCAACTCTTTCAACAGGTGATGGTCAAATCAGAATGATCTCTGGAAACTACGGAGCTATGTGGAGAAATGACGGAACAAATACTTGGTTTCTTCTTACGGCCTCCGGCAACCAATACGGAGGATGGAACAGCCTCCGACCCATGCAGATCAACGACTCTTCCGGAGAAGTCTACATGGCTAATGGCCTAGACGTCACCTCCGGAGGCATCACTTTCCCTGATGGAACGACACAGACGACGGCGGCCACCAATCCGGCTACTGGAACAGCAACTTTCGCTACTCCTGGAACTTATACATGGACAGTGCCTAGTGGAGTGACAAGGGTTATTGTTTATATGTGGGCCGGCGGTCAATCGGGTGGTGCGGGTTCAGAGTCTGCAGGAGGCTGTAGTAGTGCTTTTACTGAAGGATGGCTATCTGTAACCCCGGGCGGTGGTGTATCTATTACGGTTGGCGCGGGCGGAATTGGCACTCAGGTTAACGGAGGCAACTCTTCAATATCTTTTAGCACGCAAAATATAACCGTTAGTACGTGTAACCCAACATCGGCTAGCGCTAACATTATTATATCGTTCGGAGGACAACCTGGTGGCTTGAACTCTAATTATGCAACTGGCGGTGGTGGGGCTCCATCAATTACTGGTTGTGCGGTTTGGAATAGTATGGGATATGGAGCGAATGGAAATGCTAACTGTGGTATGTGGCAACCTTCAGAAACCCTTTCAGCATCAGGTTGGGGTATAGTACCTGCAGGAGGGACTGGTGGAGCTGCTGGTACTTCTAGTTCATACAACGGTGGCGCCGGCGGTCAACCTGGCGGTGGTGGTGGAGACGCTTATGTGTCAGGGTATACTCCAGGACCAGGTGGAAATGGAGAGGTTATTCTTCAGTGGTAGTTTTCTCCAGGATATCTCCCGTGTTAATATCAACTCATGCGAACGCAGGAATTGCGCGACAAGTTTTTGTCTTTCTATAGAGAAAGGAACCACAAAGAGATTCCTTCCTCGTCTTTGGTTCCGGAAAACGATCCAACCACTCTTTTCACCGGCAGCGGCATGCAACCACTTTTGCCGTTTCTCTTAGGACGGCCGCATCCGCAGGGCAAGCGGGTGACCGACTCGCAGAAGTGCTTCCGGGCCGAGGATATCGAGGAGGTCGGAGACAATCGGCACACGACGTTTTTCGAGATGCTCGGCAACTGGTCGTTTGGCGATTATTTTAAACAGGAGCAGCTGCCGTGGATCTTTGAATTTTTGACGAAAAGTCAGGAAGAAGGTGGAGCGAACTTGGATCCGCATAGACTCTACGTTACCGTTTTTGCCGGGGACTCGATGACCGGCATTCCGGCGGACGAGGAGTCGATATCCATCTGGAAGAAATTATTTACCGACAAGGGAATAGAGGCGAAATACGTCGCGCTTGAATCGAACGAAAAAGGAAACGAGCTGGGTATGCAAGGCGGTCGCATTTTCTCTTACGACGTGCGGAAGAACTGGTGGAGCCGCGCCGGCGTGCCGGCCAAGATGCCGGCGGGAGAACCGGGCGGGCCGGACTCGGAGGTGTTCTACGATTTTCAAACACCCCATGACCAGAAATTCGGGAAAGAGTGCCACCCGAACTGTGACTGCGGTCGTTTTCTCGAGATCGGCAACTCGGTCTTCATGGAGTATATAAAGAAGGAGGATGGTTCATTTGAAAGACTGGCGCAGCGGAACGTGGATTTTGGCGGGGGATTGGAGAGAATCGCCGCGGCGATCAATGACGATCCGGATGTTTTTAATATCGACATATTTGATGAGGTAAAGAAATCGTTAGAAGTATCGACCGAAAAGAAATACGAAGACTATAAACGAGAGTTTAGAATCATTCTCGATCATATTCGCGCCGCGGTCTTTATATTGGCTGACGGCGTGGTTCCTTCCAATACGGGAAGAGGATACGTCCTTCGCAGACTTATTCGCCGTGCGGTTCGCTTCGCTGACAAGTTGGAAGCAAAAGATTTACGGGTCACCAATGTAGCTAAAAAGTTTACTCTTCATAGATCACTGCTTACGGACGTTGCTGAGACATTTATAAAAATTTATAAAAATTATGATCTTGTGAAACAGAGTAACGCGATTGTGCCCGAATTAGAAAAAGAGGAAAAAAAGTTTCGGACTACTTTGGTTTCCGGAATCAAAGAGTTTGAAGCTCGTGCCAAAGATGGAAAAATTACAGGCCAGGACGCCTTTGACTTATATCAAAGTTATGGATTTCCTTGGGAACTTACGGAGGAGATGGCTAAGGATCGCGGAATTAGTGTGGACCGCGAAGCCTTTGAGGAAGAGTTTAAAAAACACCGTGAGCTTTCTCGCACCGCTTCGGCCGGAGTTTTCAAAGGGGGATTGGCCGACCGCTCGGCGGAGACGACCAGGCTGCACACTGCGCACCACCTTCTCTTGAAAGCCTTACAGATGGTTTTGGGGCCCGAGGTTAAGCAGCGGGGAAGCAATATTACCGCCGAGAGGCTGCGTATGGATTTTTCTTACGTTAACAAAATGACCGAGGAACAAAAGAAAGAGGTGGAGAGGATCGTCAATGAAAAAATTAGCGAAGACTTGCCGGTGATACGAAGCGAGATGCCGAAAGAAGAAGCGGAAAAGCTGGGGGCCGAGCGCGAGTTCGGGCAGAAGTATCCGGACACGGTTTCTGTTTACTCCATCGGACCGAAAGACGCCGTTCCGGACGATCCGAAATTCAGCGAGGCGTTTTCCATCGAGTTCTGCGGCGGGCCGCACGTCGGGCGCACCGGGGAGATCGGCCGGTTCGAGATCGTTAAAGAAGAGGCGGTCGCGGCAGGAATCAGAAGGATCAAGGCTAGGGTTTCGTGAAACAAAGGATGAAAGAGGAGAACGGAAAGGAAAAAAAGATTGTTGAATTAGAGCCCGAGGTCGCGCAGACCGTTTTTTGGGAGAACTCGCTCGAACCGGAAAGAGAGATGGACGAGGCCGGAATTATCAATCTGGTTTCGCAATCGGTCTGGAAGTTCTTTGAAGATAACCGGCAGACTTTGGCCAACGAACTGGGAATCGATGAGCTTGATTTGGTCTTGGCTGACGCAAGGATCCTGGGCGCGGAATCTAATAAAAAGCAGATTTTCCGAATCGAGGAACTGTTAGGCTCGAAGAACCCATTTAAGATAAAAACATACCTGACGGTTGCCGACCGCGATCATCTGCCGGAAGAGGCTGTGACCATACTCGAACCGGGTGCGGTTCGGGCGCATTTAGCCGGCAAATCGCAGAAGAAACCAGTCTTGTTTCTGGAAAGTGGGAACGATGCCACTTATTTTTATTTCGCGTCTCCCACTGGAACCAAAAGATTAAGTAGTTGGCCGTGGGGGCTGAAGAGTGTTTTGCAGGGAATGGAAAAAGAACTGGCAACAGATGCGGAAGTTAACAGAGAAATTTATTTGCGTTATATTAATAATGAAGTGAGCGAAGAAGCGCGCCGGGCGATAGAAAGATCATTCACTTCATCCTTGGAGGAGTTCCAGAGGGGATTGGCGGCTAACCTGCACAATTACAAGGAAGAGTTAAGCGAGTATCAGCGCCTGCCGGCGTTCTACCGCGCTTCGTTCCGGCTGCCGGAATGGGTTTACGAAAAAAGATTTGCTGCCGACGGCCGCCGGATACTGCTCAAAAAACCCGAGGAGGCGGATATAAGCCTATTGTTCGCGGACGAGAATGTCGCCGCCCGCGAGGAGTTCAGCGAAAAAACATTGCAAAGAATAAAATGGCTGATGGCGTAAGCAAGAAAATACATATCAATAAGAGCGACTCGCTGGAGACGGTCTTAAAGCAGTTGGCGAAGGTTAAAAACACTAACGTCATTATTTATATTCCCCGCGGCGCTTCTTTGGTAAAAGAAGCAAGCGAACTTTTGGAGCTGTATAACCAGGCGAAGTCTCTGGGCAAAGAGATCAGTATCGAATCGGTGGATGAGGAGATTCTGGCGATGGCTTCGCTGGTCGGCATCCGCGCCGGCAACTCTTTTTACTCGCAGCCGGCCAGGCAGGTCGTCGATATCTTACCGCGAAAACTCTCCAAGGCTCCGGTACTGGTGGAAAACTACGGACCGGCGGACGGTGGAAGAGGTGACGAGGAAAAAGGCGGGGAGGAGCCGGAAGAGATGGGTCCGGAACCGCGGCGAAAGAAGCGCGGAACCACTGGAAAGAAGTTTGTGAAGTTGATAGTCGTTTTGGCTCTGCTCGGAGCCGCGGCTTATTACTGCGTCGAAATATTGCCCACCGCGGCTGTCACCCTAAATTTCCAGCAGACTCCCTGGAATTTCACCGGCGAGCTGGTGGTCTCGACCAGCCAGACGCAGATTTCCGTCGGCAACAACTTGGTTACTATTCCCGGCAAGCTTTTTTCCGAAAACAAGACGATGACCCAGGTCTTTCCGGCGACTGGATCGAAATACGTTCAGACCTATGCGACAGGAACGGTCGTCATATACAACAACTTCAATACCAGGCCGCAAACACTCATTAAGACGACTCGCCTGGTCAATGCCGACGGAATCATCTTCCGACTGGATAAAACTATAACCGTTCCGGGCGGAACGATGTCCGGGGGAGTTCTCGTCCCTTCGCAAATAACCGCTTCAGTGACGGCCGACCAGCCGGGCAGCCAGTACAACCTGCCGTCCGGCCAAGTATTCCACTTTGCCGGATTTGCCGGAACGCAGAGGTACCAGGGATTTTACGCGAAGTCGACCCAGGCGATGAGCGGCGGCTTCATCGGCCAGGCAAGCGTGCCGACGCAAAGCGATATCGCGCAGGCCACCTCTTCGATCGCTTCGGCCCTGCAGAATGTCATTACCTCCGAGATAGCCTTGCAGAACACCGGCGAGAAGCTGATATCCGGATCCAGCGGCTTTCAGATAACCAAGTACGATGTATCCGACATTCCTAATAGCAGCGGCCAGTTTGCGGTGACGGCTTACGGTTCCTATCAGGCGATCGGTTTCAGCGAAAACGATCTGGTGACCGCCATGGCCAGCCAGCTGGCCGACACCTCCAAGGTTAACCTGCAGGTTAAGAAGTACTCGGTGACGTATGGAACTCCGCAAGTCGACTGGAAACACGATACGATGACCGTCCCGATCACCTTCCAGTCGATGTGGGAGCCCGCCTTCGACCTGGCCGCCTTCCGGCAGAAAATCGCCGGAATGAACCAGGACCAGCTCCGACAGGCGATCGTAGGCGTACAAGGGCTGCAATCCAGCCAAATCAAGTTCTGGCCCTTCTGGGTCTCCAGGGTCCCGGCCAACCAGAGTAAGATAACGATTGACACGAACTAGACCCCATGATAATATTCGCAGGCTTGATATGACAGTTGATGGGGTAGTCATAGAGGCGTTGCCCAGCGCCACTTTTCGAGTTAAGTTGGATGATGGCCACGAGCTTCTAGCCTATGTTTCCGGAAGGATGCGGATGCATCGCATAAAAGTCCTCCCGGGAGAGCGGGTGCGGATCGAGGTTAGTTCTCCGAACGATACTCGAGGCAGAATAGTGCGAAGATTGTAATCAAAATGAAAGTAAGAGCTTCGGTAAAAACAGTTTGCAAAGATTGTCGCGTCGTCCGCCGGAAAGGGCGGGTTTACGTGATTTGCAGCAAGAATCCGAAGCACAAGCAAAGACAGGGATAAATTATGAGAATCATCGGTGTCAACATTCCGGATAACAAGAAGATCAAAATCTCGCTGACCAGCATTTACGGCGTCGGTCAATTTTCGGCCGCGAATATTTTGCAGGCCGCTGGCGTGAACCCCGACAAGCTGGCGAAGGATTTGGACCAGGCCGAGGTGGCTAAGCTGCAGACCGAGATCGACAAGAATTTTCGGGTCGAGGGAGTGCTGCGCCAGACCATTAAGCAGAACATCGAGAGGCTGAAGGATATTAAGTCGTACCGCGGAATGCGCCACATTAAAAAGCTTCCTGTTCACGGCCAGAGGACGAAAACCAACTCCCGCACGGTTCGCGGCAACGTCCGCAAGACCGCCGGTAGCGGCCGCCGCAAGGTTGAGCTGAAATAAGAATAAAGAAATGGGAAAGACTAAGATTATTAAACCAAAAATCGACGAAGCTAAAGTCGAGGCTCCGGCCAAGTCTTCGGGGAAGTCGCAAAAGCGCAAGGTCGAGAACGGTCGTGTTTACATTAGCGCTTCCTACAACAACACCATCATCAGCATCACTGACAGCCGAGGTGCGGTTATTGCCTGGGCGACTGCCGGCTCGCTCGGTTTTTCCGGCCCGAAGAAGGCTACGCCGTTCGCCGCTTCCAAGGTAGTTGCGGCCCTGGCGGAAAAAGTCGAAAAAACCGGCCCGGTCAACGTCGAGGTTTACGTCTCCGGTGTGGGCGGCGGAAGAGATTCGTCGGTAAGGTCGCTTTTGAACCACAATTTTAACATAGTCTCGATTAAGGACGTGACTCCGATACCGCACAACGGCCCGAAGTCCCCGAAAGTCCGCCGAGTTTAATTCCTACAAAAACATGCAGCGCGTTTTAGAAAAAAAAGAAAGAAGTCTAGGCACTAAGCTTTCGATCAAAGGGGATCGATGCAATTCGCCGAAGTGCGCCTTGACCAGGAAGCCTTACGCTCCCGGAGCTCATGGTAAGCGTTTTAAGAAGCTCAAAGAGTACGGATCACAGATGCGCGAGAAGCAGAAGATCCGCTTTATTTATGGACTGCGGGATAACCAGCTGCGTAACGTTTTTAAAGAAGCGGCGAGCGAGGGCAAGGCTGGAGCTGTGGGCGTCTTAAACCTTCTGGAAAGAAGGGTTGATAACGCCGTCTATCGCGCGGGCTTCGCCCCAAGCCGCTCCGTTTCCAGGCACCTGGTTACGCATGGCCATTTCTTGGTTAACGGCCGCCGCGTCAGCACCCCGTCGCTGGTCCTGCGTCAGGGAGATGTGGTTAAAGTTCGTCCGGAGTCCGCGGCCAACAAGTATTTTTCCGGTTTAGCGGAAAAGATGAAGGGGTACGAGGCGCCGGAGTGGATAAAACTAAACATGAACAACCTCGAGGCCGAGGTCAGCGGCGAGCCGCGCGACGTCGACTTGCCGGTTGATGTCGGAGCAGTCGTCGATTATTATTCAAAATAATTTTATGGAAATAACCTACTTAAGCGACAACGTAAAAATAAAGCGCCTGGAGGAGGACGAGTTTAACGGAACTTTCGCCATCGAGGGTCTTTACCGCGGCTACGGAATAACTGTTGGTAACGCCTTGCGCCGAGTTCTTCTTTCCTCGTTCCCCGGAGCGGCCGTGACCCGCGTCAAAATCAAAGGGGTCAACCACGAGTTTTCAACCATTCCCGGAGTGGCCGAGGATGTGGTTCAGATTTGCTTGAACTTAAAGAAGGCGCGCTTCCGCTTCCACGCCGAGGAACCGCAGGTTCTGTCTTTGAAGGCTAAGGGCGAGGGCGAGATTACCGCCGGCGACATTAAAGGCAACGCCGATGTTGAGATCCAGAACCCGGAGCTGGTCCTTGCGACTTTGACCACCAAGAGCGCTGAGCTGGACATTGAACTGACCGTCGAGCGGGGAATAGGTTATGTTCCGGTTGAATCTATCGAGCGGGAGAAGCTTCCGGTTGGCACTATCGCTTTGGATGCCTTGTTTTCTCCGATCCGCAAGGTGAACTTCTCGGTGGAGAATATGCGCGTCGGTGACCGCACGGACTACAACCGTCTGACTGTTTCGATCGAAACCGACGGAACAATCACTCCTTCTCACGCTTTGCACAAGGCGACGAGCATTTTATTGGATCACTTCCAGAAGATTTCCGAGATCGACATTAAGGAGGAAGAGCCGATAAAGGAGAAGGCAACCGGCAAGAAGAAAGTAAAATGAGGCATTTACAGAAAGGGAGAAAATTCGGTAGGATAACCGGCCGGAGGCGCAGCTTCGTCAACGGCTTAATGTCTAACTTGATACAAAACGGGCGTATTTCTACGACCGAGGCTCGCGCCAAGGAGATTAAGCCTAAGGTCGAAAAATTGGTCACCGCTGCGAAGAAGCAGGACCTGAATGCGATGAAGACCTTGTTAAGTCGCTTGCCAGAAAAGTCGGCCTTCAAGCTCTACCACGAAATCGCTCCCAGGTACGCCGATCGCAAAGGAGGGTATCTGCGCATCGTGAAAACAGCGGTCGTCAGAAAAAGAGACGCGGCCAAGAAGGCGATCATTGAATTCGTCTAAAACCATGACTTACAACATTGACGCTAAAGGAAAAACTTTGGGACGCCTGGCTACCGAGATAGCTCGCGTGCTGCAGGGCAAGGATTCAGCCAGTTACGATCCGCGCCTGGTCGGGGAGAATAAGGTGGTTGTGAAAAACGTCCGCGGTTTGAAGGTGACCGGGCGCAAGGAGTCGCAGAAGGTTTACCACCACCACACCGGCTACGTCGGTCATTTGAAGACCAAGAGCTACCGCGAGGTTTTTGCGAAGAATCCGGCCTGGATTTTAAAGAGAGCGGTCCGCGGCATGCTGCCCAAAAACACGCTGGCCAGCCGTCGCTTAAAGATGTTAGTTATTGAAGACAATGAGTAAAGTTTCCGCTAAAGAAAATAAATATTTCGAGGGAGTCGGCCGTCGCAAGACGGCGGTAGCAAGAGTCCGCATTTATCCGCTGGGAGACGAGAAGTTTTCCGCTAAAGTCAACGACAAGGATATCGGGGAGTTTTTTCCCGTACTACGGATGCGCAACGCAGCTTTGGCTCCGCTCAGTGTATTCGGAGAGAAGTCCCGACCGGTCGTTAAGGTTTCCGTCCGCGGCGGGGGAATAACCGGACAGGCTGAGGCGGTGACGCTCGGCTTGGCTCGGGCCATCATCAAGTTTAACCCGGACTTACGCAGCACACTGAAAGGCCTAGGGCATTTGACTCGCGACGATCGAGCGGTAGAGAGAAAAAAGTACGGATTGCGCAAAGCCCGACGGGCTCCGCAGTGGAAGAAGCGTTAATCTTTCGATGGATTCTCCGCGCCTTTCGGTAATAATCCCAACACTGAACGAAGCCAAGAGAATTCCGCTCGCCTTGCTAGAGATCTACCGCCAGTTGTCGCCCGG
>JAJZPD010000022.1 GCA_021811305.1 bacterium | reverse complement strand
CGTGATATCATTTCAACACCAATGGATTACCTAGAACTTCTTAGGGAAAGAGCCAGGAAGTCGCGGGTGTATTCCTCCCACCAGCTTATCGGCCTGACGGTCGCCCAGATCCTCGGCGACGAACAGCATAAGTCGCTGTATATAAAATTAGCCAAGGAAAAAAAAGGCGGGGACCTGATAGAATTAGCCAAATCCGTGGCCGAAAGGCGGGGTGTGCAGAACAAAGGAGCGTATTTTATGAGGCTGGTTCAAAAACTCGGCCAGGCGAAGAAATATGAAAATCATAACGATCAACGAAAAGAGTGAGGAGAAATTCCTCAGGCAGACGACTAAGCCTTTCGACTTCTCCCGGCACTCGCGCGAAGAGATTCGCAAGCTCGTCAGAGAAATGCGCGAACTTATGAAAAAGTCCGACGGCATCGGCCTGGCCGCCAATCAGGTCGGCTTGGATTACCAAATGTTCGTCGCTCAGGTCGACAGTAAGTTTTATGCCGTCTTCAATCCTGAAATTATTAAAGCTTCCAAAGAAACCGACGTACTGGAAGAAGGATGCCTCAGTATCCCGGGCATCTACGACGAAGTGAAGAGGCCCGACCGAGTCGTTCTTCAGGGGTATGATAAGAATGGGAAGAAGCTGAAAATCAAGGCTTGGGGGCTATTGGCGCGCGTTTTCCAGCACGAGGTCGACCACCTGAACGGCAAGTTCTTCCTGGATCGCGTTAAAAAATAGATGCGCTACGCCTTTTTCGGCTCTCCGGAATTCGCCGCCATTATTTTGGAGCGCCTTTCCGCTGCCGGATATCCTACGGATCTTTTGGTTTGTAATCCCGACCGCGCGCAGGGAAGAAAACATATTCTCACTCCCCCTCCGGCAAAAGTCGCCGCGGAAAAATTAGACATTCCTGTTCTGCAACCTGAAAAGCCTTCACTAGACATGTTGAAGGCGCATGGCCAGTTCGATTTCTTTCTGGTTGCGGCTTATTCCAAGATAATTCCCGAAGAGGTTCTTTCTTATCCGCGTCTCGGCACGATCGGCGTTCATCCTTCTCTTTTGCCGGAATTGCGCGGTCCCTCCCCTATCCAGTATGCGATTATAAATGGTTATAAGGAGACCGGCACTAGTTTGTTTCTAGTAGATGCCAAAGTCGATCATGGACCGGTCTTAGGCCAATGCGGCGGAATAAAAACCAATGGCAAGTATTTCGAGGAGTTGGTTGCAGAGCTAGCCGAAGTCTCGGCCAGGCTTGTTCTGGAAGTTTTGCCGGACTTTTTAAGCGGAAAGATCAAGCCTATTTCCCAAGACGAAAGCCTGGTTACTTTTACGAAAAAGATTTCGACCGAAGACGGATTCGTCGAGGAGCGGGAGCTGAACGAAGCGCGCAACGGCGTTTCCGAGGAGAAAGCGCTGAAAATAGACCGCTTAGTTCACGCACTCAATCCCGACCCTGGCGTTTATACGTTAAGCGACGGCAGGAGGATGAAAATCTTGAAAAGCCGGGCGGAAAACGGCAGACTCTTTCTTGAAAGGATCCAGTGGGAAGGAAAGAAACCTATCGATATAAAATACTAAATAAAAGTCGTCAAAAACTAGCAAAGCCAATTTGTTAGGTATTATTTAGCACAGCGGAAACCGACAGTAATGCCCGTATAGCCATTACCCCAATCTAGGCGTATCGCGAAAACCCCAGTTTGAGAGCTACCATCCCAATAATCTCCACCGCGAACGAAAATATTAGTCCCTTGAGTTCCACCTGTTCCGTAGGTTAGCATCTGCCCGACTCCTTGATTAAAGTTCCACGATAAGTTGGGTGGAGCAATCTCAGATTGCGCGGCATCCGAGGTATAGGAGGAAACGTATGGAGAAGTGGAATTTCCATAATCACATAATTCCCATGAAGATGAAGCGTTAGAGCATGTAGGTAAGGTCATTGTATTAATATTATCTCCAGTGTCGTTAGTGGATCTCTGAACATGCTGCCAAACATTCCCGGCTATATCCCAGATAACTTGATTATTAGCTAGAGTAAGAGTCCTTCGTTGATTGCCCCCGGTATTGGTCTCTCCATAGTATCCGCTATTGTCATTAGAAGAGGCTTCAAGAGCATTAGATGGAACCCCATCATTGTGTCCTGAATAAATATATCCATTCCCGACTGATCCTCCCGACCAGTTGGAGGAAACTCCGGCAACGTTATCGGCTATCGTCATCCATTCGTCATTAGTCATAAGATGAGCTCCGATACTAGAACAGTATGAAAGAGCGTCGGTATGAGTAATATCTGTTATGGGATATCCTTTAGGAGCAGAGGCTATATAATATGGGGAAATGCATGGCTGAGAACTATTATCATAAGTATCATTCCCGGCGTTAGGAAGTGTTAAAGGGGCTGATCCCGAAACGCACTTGGCGTCGTACTTCATCACCCAGAACGACGGGGTGCCGAATGCCGAGTTGCCCGGAACCTGTATCCAGTTCATAGGAAAGGTCAAGGGAGCCAGGGCAAGATTAGTTCCCAAAGAGTAGGAGGTGGCTGAGTCTCCCCCGGCTTGTCCGCCCACATCCATATACTTGGCCGATTCCATAGCTACGGCCATTACTTCGTAGTTAGAACCGTTGGTTACGTATTCGTAGTAGTTGCCGGTGGTCGTGGTGTTTACGGGATCTACGGGAACGGTCGGTAAAGGAGAGCCGGAGGTGATGCTTGCGAAATTCACCGGTATCCAGCCGAAACCGTTATTCTTTTCCAGGTTGGAAGCGGAAACGCACTGGTAGTTCCAGCCCGAGGGCAATGCCGGAAGTCCTAGAGAAGAGCAGGTGGATGTTTGGTTTCCGGTTAATGTCGGATCTGGAAGAGAGACATAAACGATGTCTGCAGTTCCCAAGGAAGTGTTACCGTCGGCCAAATAGTCCCCGAGAGCGCTGTTAATGGTTGCTATATCTTGGACTCTCGTTCCGTCTCTGGCTTGGGCGAGCAATTGCCCCGGATTCAATACAAGAACGACGGCGGCTGCGAGAATGCCGATGACGGCAATGACGATAAGGAGTTCGATGAGGGTAAAAGAACTCTGCTCGTTTAGTTTGGCTTGAGTTTGTCGAAAGACGTTGTTCTTTAAAGCACTTTTAAAGCGAAAGATAAACATGATCTATAACCTTAGTTAAGTATAAGATTTAAAAGATATCGATGGAAGTAAATAACTTAAGGGGCCAACTTAAAGCTTCGGATTTAGAATATATAACGACTTACGATGTCGTTATTTTTTTAGGAGCGGATAATCTGATTTAGGATTTTTCCTTTAGAGGTTTATACTTTTACCATGACGAAGATAATTTTAAACGCCTTGGCGCGAGCTGCCTTCCCCGCGGCTATACTTATTTATCTTAATCTCTATAGCGGGCTGGTTTCCCCCTTCGTTTTGGCGGCGATCGGGTTTGTTTTTTTAACTCTGGCGCTTCTGCCGACGGCGATCGGGGTTGTAAAAAGCCTAGCCCGTCGCTCTTTCGACGTGGGCGCGTCGATGCTTTTGACCATTTATCTTCTGATCTACTTAAACTCGCTTTCGATCGCCGCTATTTTTACCTTGATTATTATCGCCGGAGACTTTTTTAAAGACATTATCCTCTACAAAGTGCGGGAATCGCTGGACAAAATAACCGTTTACCTTCCGCACACCGGCTTAATCAAAGGCGCCGATGGGTTGGTTAAAGAAGTCGACATCGAAAGCATTAAGGTCGGCGACATTGTAGTGGTCAAGCCCGGGCAGCGCGCTCCTGTTGACGGGACTTTATTAGCTCAGGAGGCCACGCTGGACGAGTCGGTTATCACCGGTGAATCCAAGCCGATGCCAGTTGAAAAGGACGCCGAAGTCCCAGCCGGTGCGATTAACGCCGGAGACTATTTCGAGATGACGGCCAAGCGCATCAGCGCCAACTCGACGATCGCGCAGATTCGGAAAATAGCCGAGGAGGCGGAGAAGCAAAAGACGCCTATCGCCCGCTTCATCGATCAGTACGCCAAATACACGTCTCTAGCTACCGCCGTGCTGGTTGTGGTTCTGTATGCCTATACCGGAGACGTTTTCCGCGCTCTAGGCTTGTGGATAGCGATGGTTCCCATCGTCTTCGCTATCATCGGCCCGATTTCGGTGAGCATCGGAATCAACACCGCGGCCCGCCTCGGCATTCTCGTAAAGAATTCGGAGGTGATCGAGGATCTGACTAAGATAAAACACCTTGTTTTTGACAAGACCGGAACGCTTACAGTCGGCCAGCCCAAGGTGCGCGACATTATCGTCGTCGATCAAAAATACTCGGCCGATGCTCTTTTGGCCCTGGTCGCGGGGCTGGAGAAAAAATCCGAGCACGAGATCGGCAAGGCCATCGTCGAGGAGGCTGAAAATCGCCATCTGAGTCTTTCTGCGCCGTCCGATGTTCATGTGATAAAAGGAGGCGGATTAGACGCGGTAAATGACGGAAGAAGGGTTCTGGTCGGCAGCCGCAACTTCTTGACCGACTCCGGCGTTTCCGCGCCTGCTGACTTCTTGGACCAGGTGGCCGAGCGCGAACAGCGGGGAGAAACTCCCGTTTTCGTGGCCGTCGATGGGATATTCGCCGGCGGCATTTTCGTAGCCGACGCTCTACGCCCGGAAACGCCGAAAGCCATCCGGGAACTGAAGAAACAAGGGTATGACCTGCGCATCCTAACCGGAGACGAACGGCCTGTCGCCAATTTTATCGCCTCCACATTGGGATTGGACAATTCCAACGTAGAAGCCAGCCTTTCTCCGCAAGGAAAAATCGATAAGATCGAGGCCATCGAGAAAAACGGCGAGCACGTCGCGATGGTCGGAGACGGGATCAACGACGCGCCGGCTTTGTCCGCGGCCACGGTTGGAATCGCCATGGGCGTGCGCGGAACCGACTTGGCGACCAACGCCGCCAACATCGTCCTGGTTCAGGAAAACTTCCTTAAAATACCGAGCATCATCAACCATTCCAAAAGAATTATCAGCGTCATTAAGCAGGATCTGGTTTCGGCAACGGCCATCCATGTCTTGGCCGGAGGCCTTTCGGCTTTCGGAGTCATAACTCTGGTGCAAACCGCCTTATTCCACGAGGCCAGCTCGATCATAGTTCTCCTGAACACCGCGCGACTTTTCCGGATCAAAAAGGAAGATTGGAGCTTGAACTAGAAGATAACCAGGTTTATCCTTTTAACAAAGGCCAACTTTGAAATTAAAAATAAAAAATGGAGGACATAACAAAATCCAGACCGTTAGTCGCTTTCGGGGCAATACTCGGTATCAGCTTGATCGTAACCGCGATCATAGTCAGCTGGGTCGTGTATTACGTAAAGACTTACAATAACGCGGTGATCACCGTCACCGGAGTGGCGGAAAAGCAGGTGACTTCCGATGTGGTGAAGTGGCACGCGACCATCGCCAGGCAGACCGGATCCACTAGCGCCGACTTAAAGCAGGGCTCCGTGGAAATGCAGAGCGACTTAAGCGCCCTGTTATCTTACTTCGGGACCAACGGCGTCACTTCCTCGCAAATAACCGTCGATCCTCTAAGCGTCACTCCGATGTACCAGAGCCAGTACGGAGTCTACCCGGGAAAAGTCGGATACTCCTCCGGCGATACCCTGGCCGGATATTCGCTGAGCCAGAACATACTTATCCAATCCGACAACGTAAGCGGCGTAACCTCTTTGGCGCAGAAGGCCCCACAATACTTTTTGAATAAAGGGATAGTCTTCTCTGGTCAGCCCCTCGAATACTACTTGAGCAACAACCTCCTTGATTCCATACGCCAGCAGATGCTGGCTGAAGCTCTGGCTAACGCCAAGGATCGAGCCGAGGCGATAACCAACGGGGTCGGCGCCAGCGTCGGCAATCTTCGCTCCTCGAGTGTCGGCGTCACACAAATCACCCCGGTCAACTCGACTGAGATTTCCGGTTCAGGCTATTACGACACCACTTCTATCGACAAGCTTGTCACCTATCTGGTGCATACGACATTCACGATGAGATAGAATAAAAGCGCAAAGCGAAAAGTTAAAAGCGAAAAATACCGGTTAGTAGCCAGCAAAATTCGAAGCACGAAATCCGATTTACAAATTCTAAATCCCAAACACGAACGGGTTTAGGAAGCGCAAAAATTAAAAGCTAAAAGCGAAAAACAACAATAGTTAATTCTTTTGCATTTTTCGCTTTGCGTTTTTTTTATCTACCAAAACAGTTGGACTTCACCATTGGCGCCATTACCGCCGGCACAAGGGCCGTCCCAGCCATATCCCCCTCCAGCCCCAGGGTTAGTCGCATTTTGTCCAGGGCAGTATCCTCCCATAACTCCAGCTCCACCAAGAGGAAAAGCTCCAGAACCAGAGTAGGTGTCTGCTGCTGTTTCCGGGTTGCGACCCGCTCCACCTGCACCTCCGGCGTACAGATTGTAATAATAACTCGAGGCGTTTGACGGTGTTGCGGTTCCTCCGCCGGCCGGACCATTGACTGGACACGTTCCGGAATAGGCAATGCCGCCGTTGCCGCCATAGGCTGTGAAACCGAAAATTGAACTACTGCCCCCGGTCGCTCCAGTAGAGTTGCCGGACGCTCCGCCAGCCCCTCCCGCGCCAACCACTACCGAAACAGTTTGTCCGGGCGTAACGCTAGCTTGGATAATAGCTCCTCCGCCTCCGGATCCGCCGCTACTCTCACAAGGCGTGCTGGCCGCGGTTCCTCCTCCTCCGCCGCCTCCGCCGAGGATATAGGCTACCAAGTAATGGACGCCGGACGGCACGGTAAAGACATAAGCTCCGGAAGAGGTGTAGCTTTGGGTTCCGGTCGCCGGCGCGCCGGTGTAAGCCGTCGTCTGCACCGTCCCGTCAGGAAATTCAATACCGCTGGAGGGAGCTGTCGTAGTACCAACACCTAATCCTCCGAGAATACCAACATTGCCGCTTCCAGTTATAAGCATAATTGTAGTTTTGGGCGTCCCGCTCGATGGCGTGTTCATAAACGCAAAACCGCCTGCACCACCTCCTTGGTTGTTTATAAAATCTGTTTCTCCAGTTCCGCAAGTTAATGCGTTCCATGTCATATAGGCGCCTTGACCCGTTAAGGTTGGAGAACAGATTCCAGAAATATGGAGGTCCGGGCTTGGACCTCCGCCTATATCTAATCCTGCTATTGGGTTAGTAGTTCCAACTCCGACATAACCAGTCGGACCTAAAATGAGATTTCCGGACGGAGATAATGAGGTTATGTTGGTATTAGCTCCCGCGGCAGCCGCTCCAAGATTTAAAAGAGCCTGGGCCGTTGTTGTCGCCGAGGTCCCCCCCATAGATACGGATATCGGGCCAGCGGTTCCTCCGGGAGGGGTCTGCGAGGGGTTAGTAAAAGCGTAAACGGTAAGGATCGTGGTGGCGATGAATAAAATTATTGCGGGGATCACCAAAAAAATCGGGAGAGTTACGGAACCTAAGAGCCATTTATTTTTCCTCATTTTTTTAATTATACAGTATAAAAGAAATAAAAGGGCAAAAGTTTTCCACAGGGCCGATGCCTACTGATATTGGATATAGCTCGGCTGCGGGCTGAGTTTTAACACTTCCTGCGGGGTCATCATATGGCTCCCCGGCCGATTGTCGTTCTTGAAGAAAAGCTTAAAGCCAGTAAATTGCACCGGCTCGCTGGCGATGAAATCCTGATAGGTTTTTATTTTTTCTGCCGGCGGGCCGAAGCCATCCATATCCATAACTATCTCCACCTGCGGCAGCGGCTTAATGTCCTGGTAATCCTTCAGCATCGGTTGGGTGAAGCGGTGGACGACTAGGATTTTGGGCGCCAGATCATTTTCTTTGACGATTTTCGCCAGGAAATTTGCTGCGAAGTTAACATCCGCGGCCGTTAGCGAACCGATAACTGTCCCCGGCTTCTGACCGTTATGCATCGCAAACTCCGGGTCCAGCGCCAACTCAACATTGGGCAATTTTAGATACGGTTCCAAGAGAGGAACTTCGGTCTCAACATTGCTTAATCCCACCTGGACGTCCAGGAAGACTAACCCATGTATTTGGTTAGCCATCGAAATCGCTTTCTCGATCTGGTCGGCAGGCATTCGCAGGCGGTACATTCCATCCGGACCCGGGTTTCCTTGGGCGGCTACCGCAATATAATCCAACGCCGGTATGACCGGAGTGGAAGGGTCAGCCTCCTGCCATTGCTTGGCCGTAGCTTGCAGCATCTGCAAAACCTGTTGGGGAGGATATTCGCCCAAGACACCCATCTTAGTCGAGTAAAAGTTGCCGTAATAGGCGACGATCCGGCTAAAAGGAAGTATCGCTCCCCCGTCGGGATAAACCGTTTTCACCGGCCACAGCGACGGAGTAGAGGTGGTAGAGCTGGAAGTCTTAAGGTTGGCCAGCTGGAGAAGTTTGGCGTTGTAAGCCTCGATATTCAACGGCGGATATTCAGGCTTGGGCGAAGTAGAGGTTACGGTCTGATCCGGAAGATTAACCGTAACGACCTTCGGTTGTAAAACAATAAGCGCTAAAAGAATGCCGCCGAACAAAAAAAGGCCGACGGTAATAAGCGCCGATTTCGAAGCAAAAAACTTGCGCAGAAAACCAGACAGGGAACTCATTTGGCTTTTAACGACTAAAATATCCCATATTTCCAAAAAAAGGGCAACCGAAGACGAGGAAATTGCTCTATCTAAATTAAAAAGAGGGGCTGCTTTCTCCCCTCTTTTTAATGCCGATGGCGTTTGACTAGAAGCCGAATAGGTGCAAGAAGAACTGCCCCATCCTACCAAAGAAGCTAAGCGGTTTTTGGTGTGCGTTTCCGGCACCATTCTGCGCAACCGCCTTTTGGACGATTATCGAACTCGCGGTTACCTGCGTGCCGTTGACGCTTCCCTGCACGATCACTGTGTCAGCAACAGCTAATCCGGAAAGGGTTGTCTGGTTCTTACCTTCCACGATCTTAGCTCCGCTTGCGGCCACAATATAGTTGATGCCGCTTTTAGTACCAACTGTAACGGTATCGCCGCTAATCGCCGAGATGGTTCCGGCAATTATCGGCTGGCCGTTTCCTTGTATTAAGGAGGAGGTCTGAGCGGACCAGTCCCTGCCATTCTCCGGCTTGGCTGCTCCGTCGCGAATCAGGGTGGCGGCAACGTCTGTCCCGCTAACCGTTCCTCGGACAAATATTTTGTCGCCAACGGCTATAGCCGAAACAGAGCTGGTGCTGCCGTTTTTAACAACCCGGGCGTTAGCGGCGTTAACGGTGTAAGTTTCCGTGCTGCTTGCGGCATTACGCCCTAATCCCCTTCCGCTTACGGTCAATGTGTTTCCGTTGACCGCAGAAACAGCTCCCATTATCCCCGGCTGGCCGAAACGCCCTTCGCCGCGGACAGGTCCGGCGGCATAAGCTGTTCCGGTAATAGATACCGCGCTTAAAACCGCCATTAAGCCGATTACCGTTGCTTGTGCAAATTTTTTCCTCATTGTTTTCAACTGATTTACTTATTCCCGACCTTTCAACGTTGAACTATTTATAGCCGCATCGGGGTGAAGAGAGGATGAAATAATCTTGCCGGCCTGACTAGAATCCGACGATTCCGCTGGCGCTGAAGAAAATCACAAGGCTGGCGGCGAGCAGCAATAAGTCGAACTCCCATCCGGTCTTGTCCGCAGCGGTAAAGGGAATTTTCCACCTTCCGATTTTGGTCGCGATAGCTCCAACCATAACCGCGGCGAGCAGCAGGGCGGCTAATCTCAAGAAAATTCCCAGGACGATTCCCACCGCCGAAGCAAATTCGACTATGCCGAGGGCTAAGACTGCGCCCGAGGGCATCCCTAAGCCCTTAGCCATTTTCTCGGAATTCCTCAACTTCGGCAGCGAGTGGACTATAAAAATAGTCGCCACCACCACTCGCAGCAAGAACACGGCGATGAAACTATACTGACTTAATCCTATTAGCATGTTTTTAAAATTTATTTTTGACTTTTAAAAATTATAACGCGTTTTCAGTTCCGGCGCGATTGATTACGGCGAGTAAGGCTGAGGGGCCGCCGATAAGGTAAATCGCAACCGATTGCCGTTAATTGCCGGGGATGCTGCTCGAGTAAGCGTTCCGATAAAAAGATATTGGCGTCCCGGTTCGAGGGAGGAAAGAGAAGAGCCGAAAATCGGCAGATCCCGCGGTCCGACCGGGCCCGAAGGTTCATCCGACGCTATGATGTACCCGTTTTCCGCTTTCAGACGGTAACCGTGAATTTGAATTAAGCCGCTGCCGACCGCCGATTGTTCGGCCTGACCGACCGAATACAAGGGTGCGGCCGGCGTCGGAGACAGCGGCGCGCTCGAAGTCGCGGTTGGCAGAATAATATCGATGCCGTCCGGATCGTTAAGCTGATTGGGGCCGCTTCCAGGCTGACCGGTTATGCCATACTGCCAGACGATCTGATCGGTTTTTTTATCGATGACAATCACGCGGTTGTTGTCGTCATCGGTGGCCAGGATATTGCCGTTGGGCAATTCAATGGCGATTGACGGCTTGTTCAGGCGGCGGTTTCCGCTAGTAAAAGTAAATTGCCAGACTATGGCGCCGGTTTTGGATATTTCAAGAATCTTTCCCGGGTTGGTGTAATCGCTGACGAGGATATTCCCGGAATGGGTCAGCTGCGGATCGGACGGATAAGTGATCGGAAGATTATAGGTCGCGATTTTCTGCCAATTGCTGTTCAGCTCTATGACATTATGGGCTTTAATGTTGCTTATCAGCATTCCGCCTCCCGGCAGCGGAGTGTCGCCGTTCGGGGCGTCCAGCTGACCCGGGCCCAAACCGCACTTCCGGGTGACGCCGTATTGGCGAACGATCTTTTTTGACGGGGATATCTCAAGGACGCGGCAATTGGAAATGTCGGCTACGGTAACGTCGCCGTTGCTGAGCTTGTAAGCATCGTCGGGAGTCCGAAGGTAGCCGGGCCAAGATCCGGGAACTCCGGGGGAACCGTAGCGCCACGTAACTTTCTTCGTGGCATAATCGATTTGCTCGATTATCTGGTCGTATTCCATGGTCGCCATTATCGTGCTCCCGCCGTCGGCGAAGAAAGCGTCATCGGCTCCCAGGCTTTGCACCGGGAGATGGAAATGGTAATCCCAAATTATTTTTTTACCCGGCGTCATTTCGATCACCCGGTTATTCCCCCGGTCCGCGATAAGGACGTTGTACCCGCCCAGCGGATCCTGGATGTTTTGCTGCGCGGCGCTTACCGTGAAGGCGTTTCCGGCGAGAACCTGGCCGAGCGTTTTTGAAAAAGAAAATCCTGAAGAAAAAGATTGAAAGACAAAAACCGCGGCCAAAACGGTCGTCAATCCGACTAAAAAGATTAATCTGTGTTTATTTTTTATAGCTCAGCCGGAACAGAAAAAAAGAAATTTTCCCCTCTTTCCGAAAAATATTGCGTTTAACGAACCTGAATTATAAGACAAGCGATTTGGCGTGGCAAGCAGGCGTTTAGCCCTTATGAAACAGCTTCCCTGTCTTCCAAGGCACGCCTACGGCCGGCAGGAGGTAATAATCGACCCCGAGCCATCCAGCCGTCCTCCAAGCCAGGATCAAAAAGATTTCTAACAAAAACATCAGCGGATTAATACTCACCGCCGCAGCAAAAAGATAGTTCATATTCATGAAGGCGCCGAAAAAAGCGGAAATGCCGGTGAAAAGTCCGATGAT
>JAJZPD010000021.1 GCA_021811305.1 bacterium | reverse complement strand
TCGTCCACCTCCGCGATCTTGCCGTCGTAATCCTTGAACGGGCCGTCGGTGATTTTTACCACATCTCCCGGTTGCAGATCAATTTTCATCTTCGGCTCAGCCTCGCCCATGCGGGCCTTGATCGATTCGACCTCTTCGTAAGAAAGAGGGGTGGGATTGGCCGGGTCCGGGCCGACGAAGCCGGTCACCCGTGGCGTGTTGCGGACGACATACCACGAATCAGGCTCCATCATCATCTCCACCAAGACGTAGCTCGGATAGATCTTCTCTTCGACGACGTAGCGCTTGCCTCCTTTGATTTTTATCTTCTTCTCGATCGGTACCACGATATTGAAGATCTTATCACCCATCGAAAGAGATTCGACGCGCTGCTTTAAATACCTGGCAACGGCGTCTTCGTAGCCGGAATAGGTGTGCACAGCGTACCACCTCCTCGTTCCGGTTTTTTCCGGTTTCAAAGTAGATTCGGTCATGCGATTAAATTAGTTTTTTGATAATCGTCAGGAAAAGCGTGTCTAAAAGGCTGAGATAGACGGCGACCGTCGCCGAGATGATGACCACAACCAAAACCAAACGGGTCGTCTCCGCCCGTGTCAACCATTTAACGCGGCCAAACTCCTCTCTGGCCTCCACTAGGTAATTCCTTAAACTGGTAAGCATTTACTGGGCAAACAATACCACCTTTAGCCGAATCTTTCAAGCCAGCCGCCAGCCCGGGGCGATCAGCGCTCCTGAAGAAAGCCGCTAGATATCGAGGTTTTTCACGGAAACCGCGTGGAGTTGGATAAAGTGTCGGCGGGATTCGACCTCGCCCCCCATCAGAATATCAAAAAGGCGGTCTGCCTCTTTGGCATCATCGATGGTCACAACCTGCAGTAAACGGGCGGCCGGGTCCATGGTTGTGTCCCATAATTGGTCGGGGTTCATCTCCCCCAAACCCTTGTAGCGCTGGATGTTGGGCTGGTTCTTCAATCCCTTAGTCGCTTCATCCTTCTCCGCCTCGGAGTAAGCGTATCTAACCTCTTTGCCGACTTGGATGCGATAAAGCGGCGGCTGGGCGATATAAAGGTAGCCGCTTTCGATAACCTGCGGGAAGTAGCGATAGAAGAGAGTTAACAGCAAGGTGCGGATGTGCGCGCCGTCGACGTCGGCATCGGTCATGAGAATAACTTTGTGGTAGCGGATCTTTTCTATGTCGAAGTCGTCGGCAATAGCGGTGCCTAAAGCAATGACCAGCGAGCGGATCTCTTTGTTCAAGAGCATTTTGTCGATGTGCGACTTTTCCACGTTCAAGATCTTCCCGCGCAGCGGCAGGATGGCCTGCGTTTTGCGATCGCGCGCCTGCTTTGCTGAACCCCCGGCTGAGTCGCCCTCAACTATAAACAGTTCTGAATCCTCGGCCTTGCGGGACTGGCAGTCGGCCAGCTTGCCGGGCAAGGTTAATCCCTCGAGCGCCCCCTTGCGCAGGATTGTTTCCTTGGCGGCCTTGGCCGCGCGGCGCGCTTTCTGGGCAATCAAGCACTTCTCCATGATACGCCGCCCGTCGGAAGGGTGAGTCTCCAGGAACTTGGAAAACTCCTCCCCGATCGCCGACTCCACCGCCGTTCTGGCCTCGGTGTTGCCCAGCTTAGCCTTGGTCTGCCCCTCAAACTGCGGTTCGCGAATCTTCACTGAAAGGACCACGGTCAGCCCTTCGCGGACATCATCCCCGGTTAGGTTTTCGTCCTTTTCTTTAAGGTAGCCGTTCGCGCGGGCGTAATCGTTTAGGGTGCGGGTCAAAGCCGAACGCAAGCCGGTGAGGTGCATTCCGCCCTCGGGCGTGTAGATGTTGTTGGCAAAACTCAGCTCCTTGGTCTCAATGCCGTCGTTGTAATTAAGCGCGCACTCCACCTGCATGCCGCCCTGCTCTTTAACAGAGTAAAAGGATTCGCCTTGTATAACTTTGTCGCCGTTCTCGTTAAGATAATCGAGGAAGGATTTAACGCCGCCGTCGAAGCGGAAGGAGTAATAGGAAGGCGAAGCGGCCTGGCGCTCGTCGATAAAAGTGATGCGGATGCCTTTAGTCAGATAAGACTGCTCGCGCAGCCTTTCCAGGATTCTTTTGGCGTCGAACTCGATTTTGGGAAAAATCTCCGGATCGGCCGCAAAAGTCGTGGTCGTCCCGGTGTGATCGCTTTTGCCGCCTTTTGTCACCTTGGTCGTAGGCACCCCGCGCTTGTACTCCTGCGAATAAATGGTCCCATCCCTTTTTACCTCGACCTTCATCCAGGTGGAAAGCGCGTTGACCACGGAAACGCCGACGCCGTGCAACCCGCCGGAAACTTTGTAGGATTCGCCGCCGAACTTTCCGCCGGCGTGCAGCGTGGTCAGCACCGTTTCCAGCGCCGACTTCTTGGTCTGCGGATGGATCTCAACGGGAATACCGCGGCCGTCGTCTTCGACGCTTACGATATTATCGGGAAGCATGCGGACAACGATGTGCTTGGCATAGCCTCCCATCGCCTCGTCGATGCTATTATCGACCACCTCCCAAATGAGGTGGTGTAGGCCGTCGACTCCGGTCGAGCCGATGTACATCCCGGGGCGCTTGCGGACCGGCTCCAGGCCCTCGAGAACGTAGATGTCCTTGGCGGTATATGTCGGTTTTCCCGCAGTTTCGTTGGCTTTTTTCTCCTCTTTCTTGGCCATAAAATCAAAATAAATACCCTTTTAGGGTCGCTTAAATAATAGCAAAAAACGCCGCGAAAAACAACGAATGCTCTATGGATT
Organism: bacterium; assembly: GCA_021811305.1. Taxonomy (GTDB): domain Bacteria; phylum Patescibacteriota; class Minisyncoccia; order UBA6257; family Colwellbacteraceae; genus JACWAO01. The sequence continues at coordinate 9,077 of JAJZPD010000021.1, read as the reverse complement.
AAAAGGTGGAACGAGGCCTGTCCTTAGCTTTCTTATCACGTTTCCTTCTCTTTCTTTTTTTAAGGCGGGATATTAAAATACTCATTGTCGAGTTAAAACAACAATCATATGTCTACTCAAGAACACCACAATCACGAGGGGCACGAGCATCACGAGCACGAGGAGAGGCACGAGAGGCGGAGCCGCTCGCAGAATCCTAGTGGCGTTTGGATGCCGGTCTCAATCATCGTCGCGGCTTTGGTAATCGCCGCGGCCGTCATCTTCGGCCCCAGGCTAGCCGGAGGAAACCAGGGAACGGCCGGAGCGGCCGGACAGCAGCCGCAGCAGCAGGCGGCCGGACAGCCAGCCCAGCAGGTCAATATCAACAATGTAAAGACCGCCGGTGAACCGTTCATCGGATCGCCGAATGCTCCGGTCACCATCGCCTACTGGTCGGACTTCCAGTGTCCGTTCTGCGACCAATTCGAAACGCAGACTCTGCCGACGATAATCAAAAACTACGTCGACACCGGCAAGGTGAAGATCGTCTTCAAAGACCTGCAGTTTTTGGGTCCCGACTCGCAGACCGCAGGGCTCATCGGCCGCGCTATCTGGAGCACCGATCCCAGCGCTTACTTCAAGTGGCGGACCTATATGTTCGACCACCAGGGCCAGGAGAACGGAGGCTGGGCCAGCAAGCAGAACCTCTTGTCCATCGTCAGCGACGTCGGCTTGAACGCCAATCAGATCAATAATCTGATTACCAAGAATCAATCGACCTACCAAGCTGAGATCGACGCCGACAAGCAGGAGGGAGCCTCGATGGGCATCGACAGCACGCCGAGCTTCGTCATCGGCACCCAGCTCATCGTCGGCGCTCAGCCGCTTTCGGTCTTCACTCAAGCAATCGATAATCAGTTACAAACCGCCGGCAAATAATATTTATCGGCTATAAAACGATGTGGCGCAATCTGCGATCGACTCTGAAAACAATCGTCACGGTGTTGCGCCACCCCGCCTATTTAGCGGCTGCGGCGGCAGCCGCTATTTTTGTGCTTTGGATTTACATCTGGCTGCCCAATTTTTCTTTTTATTCCAGCGTCATCTTCTCGCCCGACTATTCGTTAGCGGGCAAGGCGGCAATGGTTGCCGCGTCTTTTTCGTATTTTGTCACCGGATTCACTCCGCTAGCCCGGCTGCTTGCGGTCCTGAATGCGGCCTTGATCGGCGTCAGCCTCTCTTTGTCGGCTTACTACTTCTCCAACCGCGTGGCGGCGATGAGCGGCGCGGGAATGAACGGGATCGGCATGTTCGTCAGCCTTTTGGGAATAGGATGCGGCTCCTGTGGCTCAGTTCTTCTTTCCTCGCTCCTAGGCCTCGGCGGAGCGTCCAGCCTAGTTCAGAAACTACCGCTCGGCGGATATACCTTCGACGTTCTGGGAACGATATTGATTTTGGTCTCGGTCTATTTGACCGCTGCCATCATCTCCAGGCCGGCAATTTGCAAGGTGCCGGCCATGCCGCATAAACGATAAAACATGCTCAAAGAAATCAAGAGATTATTCGGCAAGATCGGACCCGGGGTAATAACCGGAGTGGCCGACGACGATCCGTCGGGGGTTTTAACCTACATCCAATCTGGAGTAATGCTTGGCTCTACCTCGTTCTGGCTGGCACCTTTCATGCTGCCGATGATGTATGCCGCCCAGGAGATTTCAGCGCGGCTTGGGTTAAAAACAGAGAAAGGCCTAATGCGACTCATTAAGGAGAATTACGCTAAGCCGATCGTCTTCGGCATCGCTCTAATCTCGGCTGTAGTCATCATCACCAACATTGGGGCGGACCTACTGGCAATGTCCATAACTCTGGGAAGCCTCTCTCACATATCGCGCTTCGCCTGGTTGCCGATCGTCTCGGCGGCGATAATCGCCGGAATGGTCTTTCTCTCCTATAAAAAGTTCGCCGGCGTTATGAAATGGTTTACCATCTCTCTTCTCTTCTATATTCTGGCGGTTTTTTACATGCACGTATCGTGGCTGCCGACCTTGAAAGCCACCGTCATCCCTTCTTTGTCTTTTAACGGCAGCACTTTGGTGCTTATCGCCGCCGTTTTGGGAACTTCGATCTCCCCTTATCTTTTTTTCTGGCAGTCGAGCGAGGAAGTCGAGGAGCGCAAGGAAAAAGAAGAGGAAGCTGGGCACAAATACCGCATCACTTCCAGGAGAATACGCGACCTCAGGGAGGATACCTTTTTCGGCATGCTTTTCTCCGAGATAGGCACCTGGTTCATGCTGGTCGGCGGAGCGCAGATACCGCGCTTCTTTCATCTCACGCAGATTACCGACTTCAACCAAGCCTCGCTAGTGCTGCGACCCATCCTCGGACCTGGAGCCTATCTTATCTTCAGCTTGGGGATCATCGGCGTCGGCGCGATTGCCATCCCGACGATGGCCGGGAGCATTGGCTATATGGCGGCGGAAATTTTCGACTGGCCGGAAGGAATAAACAAACGCGTGCGCGAAGCCAAGTGGTTCTACGCGACCATCGTTTTAGCCATGCTTTCCGGATTAGCCTTAAATCTCTTAAACCTGAATCCGGTAGAGCTCCTGATCTACACCGCCGTTCTTTACACTATAATCACCCCGCCGATTATCTACCTCCTCATCCGCATGGCCAATAACAAGAAGATTGTCGGCGAACAGACAACGACACCCGCGGTCAATGTTTTAGGTTACGTCACCTTATTTGTGATGCTCGCCGCCGCCATCGGCTATCTATTCACTCTCTAAGAGTTAATACGCTTGGAATAGTGTGTTAAACTTTTTGGTAGACATCTCTACCAATTAAGACATAAAAACATGACCAATGAGATAAACTCGGCTGTTGCCATCATAGACGCCGGTCTCTCCTCTGCCCAAGCGGAAGAGCTGACCAAAAAATACGGATTAAACGAGATTAAAGAAAAGAAGGGCGGCTTCTTACAAAAAATTTGGACCTGGGTTAAGACGCCGATAGCGCTGATGCTTTTCGCCGCAGCCGCCCTTTCCTATTTTGACGGGAAGATTTTCGACTTTTACTTCATTCTCTTCCTAATATTCGTCAACTTTGGCGTCCAGTTTTACGAGGAGAATAAAGCGGATAACGCCATCGCTAAGCTAGAGGAAAAGCTGGCGGTCAGCGTGCGGGTAAAGCGCGACGGGGAGTGGAAGCTCCTGGAATCGCGTTATTTGGTTCCGGGAGATCTGATTAGATTAAGCGTCGGCGATCTAGTGCCTGCCGACTGTCATCTTTTAAGCGCGAAGAACCTGACAATCAACGAAGCGGTTTTGACCGGGGAATCGCTAACCAAAGACAAGAAAGAGGGCGACACCGCTTATTCCGGATCGTTCGTGGCTACCGGCGGCGGAGAGGCCGTCGTCACCGCCACCGGCCGCAACACTTACTTCGGGAAAACCATCACTTTGGTGGACCGCACGACCAGGCGCAGCTTGTTGGAAAAAGACATCATCTCCATCTCGAAGTTCCTTTCCGCTATGAGCTTGATCGCGGTCGCAATCGTCATCGGCTACTTCCTCTTATTCAAGAACGCTCCGCTTACCGACCTTATCCGCCTGGGCCTGAGCTTGATCATCGCCGGAATACCGGTCAGCCTACCAACCGTGATGACGCTCATCATCACTTTAGGAGTGTTGGAATTGGCTAAAAAGAACGCTATTGTCCGCCGTCTTTCGGCCCTTGAAGACCTGGCGAACGTCAACCTGCTATTAAGCGATAAGACGGGAACTTTAAGTAAAAACGAAATTAATATCGTTAAGACTATTCCTTATTCTAACTACACCGAGAAGGAAGTTTTGTTCGACGCTTACGCCGCCTCGGACCCGTTGGATAAAAGCGTCATCAGCCAGGCGATCGTGCGCAAAGGAAGCGAGGAGGGCCTGACCAAAAACTTTGAAATCGTCGACTTCACGCCAGCCGATTCCGACCGCAAGCGTTCGACGGCGATCATAAACAAGGACAACAAGGAATACGCTGTTTCCGTAGGGGCCTCGCAGATAATCGAGACTCTGCTCGCAGATAGCGACGAACTTAAGAAAAGGATGGAGAGCGACGTGCGAGAGGCGGCATCGAACGGCTACCGCACCTTGGCCGTCGCCGTAAGCGGAAACGCCGAAGAGAAAAACATGTCATTGGTTGGCATTATGCTACTATCCGACACGTTGCAGCCCGGAACAGCGGAAGTGATAGATTTTATGAAAGAGCGCGGCATCGACATTAAGATGCTGACCGGAGACAGCTACGACATCAGCGCTCGCGTGGCCGGCGAACTGGGATTCTCCGGGCAAGTTTTATCAAGAAATGAGTTAGCCACTATCGATTGGGACAACGTTTCCCCGGGCTGGCTTAACGGCAAAAATGTTTTCAGCGAGATATTACCGATCGACAAGTACCGCATCGCCAATCTGGCTAAAAAATCCTACGTGGTCGCGGTAACCGGCGACGGCGTAAACGATCTGCCGGCGATCAAGACCGCCGACGTCGGCATTGCCGTCCAAAACGCGGTAGACGCTCTGAAAAGCGCGGCCGACATGGTTTTGCTTACCCCCGGGCTATCGGTAATCAAAGACGCGATTATCGAGGCAAGGAAGATCTTCGCCCGCCTTTACACCTATTCCCTCTACAGAATCTCCGAAAGCTTCCGCCTTATACTGACCATTGCCGTTTTAGGAATTGCCTACGGTAACTATCCGATAACGCCTCTGCAAATCCTGATTATCGCTCTTCTAAACGATCTGCCGATCATTAGCTTGGGATACGACCGCGTTAAGATCGCCATGCGGCCAGCGCGCATTAACTCAGTCTCGCGCTTAAAACGATCTCTTTCTTTCGGAGTAGCCGGAATAGCCAACAGCTTGACTCTTTTCTTCCTCATGGCCAACGTCTGGCACTTCAGCTGGGCGACGATCCAGACGGCTTTCTTTTTAAAACTCATTATCTCTGGCCAGATGCTCATTTATGTCGCTCACACCAGCGAGCGCTGGTGGAGATATCTGCCGAGCAAGCCAGTGATTTTTGCATCTTCTTTTAGCCAGATCGCCGGCAGCCTTATGGCCTACTTTGGCTTCTTAATGCCGAAGATTCCTCTGTCTCTTATAATTTTGGTCTGGATTTGGTGTCTGATATGGATGCAAGTCACCGAGTCGACCAAGCTGCTCTGGAAAACTAAACAAGCATAAAAGCTGTAAAAAGGCGCGCTGGTACCGCGTCTTTTTTGTTTTAAACTTGCCCGATTTTATCCGCCTGCGCGAGAATACCCCGGGCGTAAGCCCGTGGAGCTTCATTTTTTATCTAGTAGATAGAAATGTCCTTAGCCGCGTCGACGAATTACCGTAAGTGGCTACTACACAGCTTGCAGTGCGGTAGTTTATTATTTGCCACTTAATTCTTGGCGGGTATATCATTAAAACATGAACACCAAAATACGCAATTACTTGGGGGCGGCCATAATAATACTAGCCCTCTCGGCCGCGGTCGGAATATTTCTCTACGTTTCCTATTACGCGCAAAACGTCGCCTTGGGGCGCACATTTACCGCTTCGGGCAGCGGCGAGGCTGTAGCGATTCCGGACATAGCGCAGTTGACCGCGAGCGTCGTCACGCAGGGAGGGAAGGATATCGCCTCGCTCCAGAATCAGAATACTGGCAAAGCCAACGCGATTATCAACTTCCTTAAAACGCAAGGCGTGGAGAGCAAGGATATCCAGACTCAAGCTTACAACCTAGAGCCGCGCTATTCATACTACAACTGCAGCGCAGGTTCAATCTCCTGCCCGCCGCCGACGATCAGCGGCTACACGATTACTCAATCGATCCAGGTAAAAATCAGCGATTTTTCAAAGCTCGGCGGCATCGTCTCCGGAGTAGTTCAGAACGGAGCGAACTCCATCTCCCAGCTCTCCTTCACCGTCAACGATCCGTCAAAATACGAGGATCAAGCCCGCTCGGAGGCGATAAACAAAGCAGAGGCGAGAGCGCAGGCAATCGCCAGTGAATCAGGGTTCAAGCTGGGAAAACTGGTTTCGGTCGACGTAACCGTCAACAACCAGCCGACGCCGGTTCCGATTTATGGCATGGGCGTACTGAACGCCGCGGCATCTCCGAACATCGAACCGGGATCGCAGAAAGTCTCGGTAACCGCCACCTTGAAGTACGAAATAAACTAAATGCAAAGCTAAAAACGCAAAAGTTAAAGTAGGGATTAGGTACTGGGGATTGGGGTTTAGTCCGCCATCCATCATTCGCAGTCCCTAACCCCCAACCCCTAGCCCCCAGTCCCTAGTCGTTGTTTTTCGTTTTTAGCTTTTAATTTTTCGCTACCATGCTGGATCCAAGAAGAATCTTCATAGCCCTTCCTCTGGCCGCCGAGGCTGCCGATAGCCTGTCGCGCTGGATCAAAGAGTTCGCCAAAACCTCCCGTCTTCCCCTGCGGCTGGTAGATCGAGAAGGTTTGCATCTGACGCTCATCCCGCCTTGGTATGCCGAAACGAAGGAGATAGAGAAGATTAAGAAACTCATGGACGAAGCGGCGGCCGAAGTTAAACCTTTCTCCATTATTCTTGAACAGGTCGCCTACGGCCCGGATGCCAGATATCCCCGCCTCATCTGGGCTACCGGGCCGCACTCCGCTCCAGCGGAAGAACTTCGCTCAGCGCTGCAAACAAAGCTACGCGGCTCCAGAATAGATATAAAAGATACGGAAAAGCGGAAGCTGTTGACGCACATAACTTTAGCTCGGTTCAGCCCCGAATCGGCCGCCGGCCTGATTAAAGAACCGATTCAAAACGGGAAAATCGAAGTAAGCGGCCTTATCTCCGGAATTTCGCTGATGGAGTCAGTGCTTTCTCCGTCCGGAGCGCGCTACGAAACCATTCACTTTGCAAAGTTTGAACAAAGCGCATAGAAAAAAGAAGAGGCACTACTCATAAGGAAGCTGGCGCGACCTCTGTTTTTATCCGCCTGCGCGAGAACACCCCGGGCGTAAGCCCGTGGAGCTTCATTCTTTATGCTTCCAGCGCTTTATCTTCCGGTTGTTCTTAATTTTTCGCTTTTAGCTTTGCGCTTTTAAAATCCTCTCATAATCTCCACCGTTTTCACCGAAGAGCTCTTAAACTTCTTCTTCATAAGGAGAAAGGCGGGGTGCGGATCCATATCGCCGCAGGTAAAAACGTCGACCGCGGCGTATCCGTGTTCCGGCCAAGTGTGGATGGAAATGTGCGATTCCGCAAGCAACAAGTAGCCGGTCACGCCTTGCGGAGAAAAGCGATGGAATTTCGACCCAAGGACGGTCGCCTTGGCTGCTTTGGCAGCTTCAAAAAGCGTCTTCTTGATGTACGGCTGATCGTTTAAGTTCTCAGAACCAAAAAAATCCGCGATGATGTGGCGGCCTAAAGGCAGGTGCCCGTCGATCTTCTCTTTCTTCCTTTTCGGCAAGGCCGCTCCGCGGCGTTGGCTGCTCATTTCGTTACCTCTTTCGGTTTATTGACTAAAAAACGTGTTAATAATACACCGACGTTCGGCGACGTCAATAGTTTTTTCGCCCGCGGCAGATGGACGGTTTATTTTTTCTTGCGGCGCATAAAAGCTGGCACGTCCAAGGCCTCCTCCTCTTTCTTTTCCTCGTCCGATTCTAAGATTATTTTTGCCCCTTCTTTACCTTCTTCCTTTTCCATCTTTCCCTCAACCGGCTTACCCTTGCTAAAAGGGAATAGGTTGAGCGAATCCGCCTCGCTGCGCCGCAGCCCCATGCCATTGAATCCGGTGGCGATCAAAGTTATCTTCAGCTGTCCGGCTTTGAGCCTACGGTCGTGGTAGGCGCCGAAAATTATTTTCGCGCCCGGATCGACATTTTCCGTAATTACTTTCGCTGCTTCGTTGATCTCGGAGATGCGCATGTCGCGCCCGCCGGCCACTCCGAAGAGTAAGCCCTTGGCCCCTTCGATCGACATTTCGAGAAGCGGCGAGTTGATCGCCTGATTAGCGGCCTTCACGGCACGATCATTGCCCGAGGCCGTTCCAACGCCGATGATCGAGTTGCCGGCTTCGGCCATGATTGCCTTGACGTCGGCAAAGTCCACGTTGACCAGGCCAGTGGAAGTGATAATCTCCGCCACCCCCTGCACCGCGCTTTTCAAAACCTCGTCGATCTTCTCGAAAGCGCGAACCATCGAGGTGTTGTTGTCCACGATATTAAAAATCCTGTCATTGGGAATGATTAGCAGGGTATCCACCTTATCCTTGATGCGCACGATTCCCTCTTCGGCAATACGCATTCTAGCCTGTCCCTCGAAGGTAAACGGCTTGGTGATCACCGCCACCGTCAGTATCCCCTTTTCTCTGGCTATCTCGGCCACGACCGGCGTAGCTCCGGTACCCGTCCCGCCGCCGAAGCCGGCGGTAAGGAAGACCATATCAGCCCCTTTCAGAAGCTCGGCGATCTCCTCGCGATTTTCTTCAGCGGCCTGCCGCCCCAATTCGGGATTCATGCCAGCCCCCATTCCCTTGGTGATCGTCTCGCCGATATGCAGCTTATGCCTGGACTGTCCGGCTTCCAAGTCCTGCAGATCGGTGTTGATAGCTATAAGTTCCACGCCGCGGACAAAATCGTCCGCCATCCTGGTCAAGGCGTTGCCCCCGGCTCCGCCGACGCCGATTACTTTTATTTTAACGAACGACTTAACCGAAGAGTTCTTTTTTGACCTCCCGGAGCTCACAGGAAGCTCTTTCTCTTCTTCCTGTTGTTTAACGATTTTCTTAACTGGCTTCTTTTTGTTCTTTTTTTTCTCGGCCATATTACGGCATAAAACTTTTTATCAACCTGTTGACCAAGCCGCTCTTAATCCTTGCGGGGCTTTCCTTATCCAGCTCGCGGTTCCAAAGCGCCAAACCTAAGACGGTGGCATACTCCGGGCTCTCCAGGGCCTCGGCGATGTTCGGAGAAACCGTCCCGAAACGCTCCTGTCCGGCCGACCCGATCTTGGTCGACAGCTTCAGTTCCGTTCTGAATAATTCAGCGATTCCCGGCAATTTAGCGCAGCTTACGA
>JAJZPD010000020.1 GCA_021811305.1 bacterium | reverse complement strand
GGAAGTCCGTTTCCCGGAGATCTTCGGCGACAAAGTCTTTGTCGTAGAGGACCGGATGGCACCGCAGAATAAAAACAAAGTCGATATCTGGTTCTCTTCAACGCAAGAAGCGTTACAATTCGGAGTACACCGCACCACAGTGGAGATTCTCTAACTAACAATCGAGAGTCCGACAAACTAAAAACACCCGCCAACCGGCGGGTGTTTTTAGTTGATTGGTTTCCTGGGTATCCTGCTCATTGTTACACGACTTCGCAATACCCGTTAAAGCTAATGCCTTAACCCCCCTTCCTAGTTCGAGTCCTCATCTCAAAGAACAGAAAAGACGCACCGATTTGGCGCGTCTTTTCTGTTCTGGGTGCGCGGGAGAGGACTCGAACCTCCAAGCCCTTGCGGGCACTACCACCTCAAGGTAGCGCGTCTGCCAGTTTCGCCACCCGCGCGCAAACTCATATTAAAATAACGCTCCCGAGGGGAGAGGTCAACCGGGAAGCGCAAAGCGAAAAATCCTAAATCCGAAATGCTAAATACGAAACAAATTCGAAATTACAAATTTCAAATTACAAACACGGACGTGTTTCGGATTTGTGATTTAGGATTTAGAATTTTTACTTAGTGATGGCGTCGAGCTTCTTCTTCGCTTTCTTCGGCGAGAGAGTGCGCAGGTAGTACAGCTTGGAGCGGTGGACCTTCTTCGGGCTGGAGACGACCTCGATCTTATCGATAAGCGGAGAGTTGATCGGGTAAACCTTTTCCACCCCGACGCCGGCCACGGTGGCGCGGACGGTGAAAGTGGCGCCGGCCTCGCTGCCGTGCTTGCGAGCCAAGACGCGTCCGCGAAAGACGCTGGTCCTTTCGCGATCCTTTTCCTTTATAACCTCGCGGACCCGGACGTCGGCTCCTGGCTTAATCTTGCTTAATACTTCTCGGCTGATCATGACGAGTTAATACTAGCGGAAAGACCCGATTTTTGTCAATTTTCCGAGGGTTTTTTGCAGCTCATCCGGCAAGTCGGCGGAGAGCTTAAGCCTCCTTCCAGGAGATTCGGGAAACTCTATGGATTCGGCGTGCAGGAACTGGCGACTCAGCCCCAGGTCGCCACCGCCTCCGTAAAGCCTGTCCCCCGCCACTGGATGCCCGATTGAGGCTAGGTGGACGCGTATCTGGTGTGTCCGTCCGGTCAGAGGAGAAACTTCCAAGAGCGTGTATTCTTTACCGTCCGCCTCGAAGTATCCCGCCGTCCGGTACTCGGTTATTGCCTCCTTAACATCCTTCATCTTTCTGCCACCAACCACTCGCTTAACCGTGTTCGGCTTCAACCCGATCGGCTTCTCTATCCTGCCTTCCTTCTCCTTGACTCGCCCCCTGACTAGGGCGAGATAGGTTTTTTTAACTTGATGCGTCTGGAAAAGGTTCTTTAAATACTCGAAGTACCTCTGGTCGCGCGCGATAAGCATTATTCCCGAAGTGTCCTTATCCAAGCGATGGACTATTCCCGGCCGCGAAGCGGGATCGTCGCCGACTGATTTTGTTTCCGGATAACGCTCTGCCACCCAGTCGGCCAAAGTCTCCGCCCTCTCCAGGTTTTTCTTGGAAACCGCCGTCTCGTGGACCAGCAGTCCGGCCGGCTTGCTGATCGCAGCAAATCTGGCAGTTTCGTAAACAACCTCCGGAACTAATTTTTCCTCTTCAGAATTCAAAGTTTTAAAAATGATTTCAAAGCGACGGCGTCGTTATACCGCTCCTCTTTCGATCCGTAAACAAGCGTGACTGTTTCTTTCTCCGCCAGTTTCCTTATCTCCGCTAACAGCTCTTTCTTTCCTCTGAGCTCGGCGCGGTACCGCTTTTTGAACTCCAGCCACTTTTTGGGATCGTGTCCGAACCATTCGCGCAACTCCGGGCTCGGCGCGATCTCCTTCAGCCAGAGATGCAGTTTGGCTTTTTCTTTTGAGATGCCGCGCGGCCATAAGCGATCAACCAAGATCCTCTTGCCGTCGGACCTCTCGGGCTTCTCGTAAACCCGCTTCACCTTGAGCATAAAGCAATTATATAGCAGAGAAGAAAATGGAAATAGTAAGTTAAGCGCAAAGCTAAAAGTGAAAAGCTAAAAGCGAAAAGTGAAAAACACTTACTAGGGACTAGGGGTTAGGGGTTAGGGACTGTGGATGATGGATGGCGGACTAAACCCTAATCCCCAGTCCCTAATCCCTACTTTAACCTTTGCGCTTTTACCTTTAAGTTTTTTTATGTGCGCCCATGAAGGATCGAACTTCAGACCTCTTGCGTGTCATGCAAGCGCTCTACCACTGAGCTATGGGCGCTGATGCTAGCGACTAGAGACTAGAGAACAAACACTATCGCTAGCCTTGTGGGCACAGAAGGAATCGGACCTTCGACCTCTGTCTTATCAGGACAGCGTTCTACCACTGAACTATGTGCCCAATGATCGTTGGCTTTAAACCTACAAGCCTAAAGCTTGCGCGCCGGCAATATTAAAGCTTGCAGCCGGAGCGCCTTGCCCGCTAGGGGCCAGCGCATCCAGGAGATTATGGCTTAAAAATTGAATGGTGTAAATAACGAAGACCAGCGAAACCGCCGCAATCCCTACCGCGGCTATCAAAAGCGCATTTTCCACTTTACTGACCTTGCCCCGTTCCATTGTCGTAGAAATATACTCGACCGTTGATTACTCCGTCCATTCCGTTGCTGCCGGCAAGCAGGCTGATGTTATCGATGACCAGGTAATTGCCGCTGCCCTCTAAATCGGAGATAAATTGAACTATATTATTGTACGGGCCTTGCACGCTCATTTCAAACTCGACGTAGTTCAGGCCGACGGAATTGCGTTGCCCTTCGGCGCCGAAACGGAAACCGACGTTCACTCCATCCTTCAAAGCAATCGTATTAACCGTATTCGACAAAACGATAACATTGCTCTTGGAAGGCAGGGCAACGGCTAGCTTGGTTAAGTACGGCGCGGCCAGCTTGGCCTGCTCGCGCAAATTGGAAATCTGGACGATGTCGGCGGCGTAAATCGAAGCCCGGTTGCGCAGGCCATAAATCTTGGTCGAGACGATCTGGATGTTTCTCCCCAAGTAAATCAAAACGGCGACCGCGGCGATAATGATAATGCCGGCCAGCGCAGCTTGCGTCGTAATCTTTCTCTTAAACTCCTTCGACATCCTCTTTGTTATATAATAACAGACAGCTGTGGAAAAAACACCAGTGGAAATCATCGACGTTGAGATAAAACGGAGCTCTCCCGAATACCCGAAGCTTCTCGCGGAGATTCCTGATTCTCCGGAAAGCTTGTTCGTGAAAATCAAAAAGGGAGTTCCTTTGGAATTAAGCCGGCCGGCCGCCGCGATTGTCGGCACGCGCAAAGCGACCTCTCATGGAGAAAGCCTGGCCTCCGCTACCGCCGAAACCTTGGCGCGCCGCGGATTGGCTATCGTGAGCGGCTTAGCCTTAGGGATAGACGCCGCTTCCCATCGCGGGGCTTTGAAGGCCATGGGAAGAACTATCGCCGTCCTGGCCGGAGGATTGGATAAGATCTACCCGCCGCAAAACGAGAGGCTGGCCGAGGAGATACTTCAAAGCGGCGGCGCGCTTATCTCCGAATATCCGCCCGAAACGCCGCCCTTCAAGCAGAACTTCCTGGCCAGAAACCGCATAATCAGCGGCTTGTCATTCGCAACCGTTGTTATCGAGGCTCCGAGGATCTCGGGCGCGATCCAAACCGCCCGCCTGGCCGCCGAACAGGGGCGAGACGTTTTTGTCTTCCCCGGGGGCGTCGGCCAGTCCAACTACGTCGGCTCTCACGCCTTGATCCGCGACGGCGCCAGGCTTGCGACTTCAGCCGCGGAGATACTGGACGATCTAGGCCTCTACACGGAAAGAAGCGAACCCGCCAAAGCGGTGCCCGCCAGTTTTTCCTCGGCCGAAGAACAGGCTGTTTATTCGCTGCTCCAGCAAGCCGGCCAGCCGCTCGCAATTGACAAAATAATAGAAGAAACTAAACTTCAGCCGCAGTTAGTCGGCCGCGCCCTGGCTTCGCTTGCAATAAAGAGGATAATAAAAGAAGAGCGCGGGCGCTACTCGATTTAAAACAAACCGCATAAAAATGAAATTAGTAATCGTCGAATCTCCAACCAAGGCCAAGACCATCGGTCAGTTCCTTAAGGACGGCTACAAGGTCGAATCCAGTTACGGGCACATCCGCGACTTGCCGAAAAGCTCGCTGGGAATAGACGTCGAGAACGAATTCGAACCGAAGTACGTCATTCCCCGCAAAAGTCAGAAGAGGGTGACTGAGCTGAAGAAAGAAGCGGCCAAGGCGGAAAAGGTGATACTCGCCTCTGATGAGGATCGCGAAGGAGAAGCCATCGCCTGGCACCTGGTCCGGGCTTTGAAACTGGACGAAAAAGAAGAAGGTAAAGTCGAACGCATCGCTTTCCACGAGATAACCAAGCCGGCGATCGAAACCGCCCTAAAACATCCCAGGGAGATCAACGAAAACCTGGTTGACGCCCAGCAGGCGCGGCGCGTCCTGGACCGCCTTGTCGGTTATAAACTCTCCCCCTTCCTTTGGAAGAAGATTATGGGCCATCTTTCGGCCGGACGCGTCCAATCGGCGGCGCTGAAACTAGTCGTCGATCGCGAAGAGGAGATACGCCGTTTCAAGCCAGAGGAATATTGGACCGTCACCACCACTCTTTTCCCGAAAGGGCGCAGCAAAGAAAAGTTCCCAGCTTCCTTATATAAAGTAAATGGAAAGGCCTTGCCGAAAACGGGCATAAAGGCGGAGGAAGCCAAAAAGATAGCCGCTGATTTGGAGAAAGCCGAGCTGATCGCCGAGACGATCGAGAAAAAAGAGGTACGGCGCAACCCGCTGCCGCCTTTTACTACCAGCACTCTGCAGCAAGAGGCTTCGCGCCGCCTAAGGTACAGCGCCAAACAGACGATGCGCTTGGCGCAGAGCCTGTATGAAAAAGGGCTGATCACTTATATGCGTACCGACTCGCTTAATCTTTCGCCCGAGGCCACCGCCGCAGCCAAGGATTGGATCGGAAAAAAGCTTGGGCAAGAATATGCCTCTTCCGCCCCGCGCTACTTCAAGGCTAAGTCGCGCTTGGCGCAGGAAGCGCACGAAGCGATCCGCCCGACTTCGCCCGGCCTGGAAGAGGCGCCGACCGACGATGCCCGCGAGAAAAAGCTTTACGACCTGATCTGGAGGAGGTTTATCGCCTCCCAGCTTCCGCCGGCAGTCTTCGATTCGAAAAGCGCCGTCATCTCTGGTAAAAGTGAGCCGAAGTACGAGCTGAAAGCGAACGGAACGACGATGAAGTTCGACGGCTTCCTGAAGATCTGGCCGACGAAGTTCGAAGAAACCGAATTGCCGGAATTCAACGCCGGAGACGAGATAGAACTCCAAGAGATCAAGCCGGAACAGCATTTTACCGAGCCGCCGGCGAGATACAATGACGCCAGCTTGATTAAGGCTCTGGAGGAGTATGGCATCGGCCGCCCCTCGACTTACGCGCCAACGCTTTCCTTGCTGCAGGAGAGGAATTACGTTGCCAAGAATAAAGACCGCCGATTCGAGCCGACCGAGATCGGCGAGCTGGTAAACAAGGCCTTGTCGGAAAACTTTCCGGAAATCGTCGACACCAACTTTACCGCCAAGATGGAGGAAAGCCTGGACGAGGTCGCCGAAGGGAAGGCAGACTGGCGGAAAATAATCGGTGATTTTTACGCCGACTTCGCTCCGAAGCTCGAGCAAAAATACGCCGAAGCTAAGGAATTGAAGCCCGAGGTCATCGAAACCGAGGAGAAGTGCGAAAAATGCGGGAAGCCGATGGTCATCAAATTCGGCCGCTTCGGAAAGTTTTTGGCCTGCTCCGGATTTCCGGAGTGCAAGAACACCAAGTCCTTGCCAAATCCGAAAAACGAAACCAACATCACCTGCCCCAAGTGCGGACAAGGGCAGATCGTGGTCAAAAAGACTAAGAAAGGCAGAATATTTTACGGATGCAACCGCTGGCCCGACTGCGACTTCGCCAGCTGGAAGAAACCAGAGCAAGAAGCGCAAAAATAAAAACGCAAAGGTTAAAGTAGGGATTAGGGACTGGGGATTAGGGTTTAGTCAGCCATCCATCATTTGCAGTCCCTAACCTCTAACCCCCAACCCCTAGTCCCTAGTCGTTGTTTTTCGCTTTTAGTTTTTTAGTTTTGCGCTTCCTTGTTTTGCGTTTTTATCTTTGCTCTTATAATGTGTAATTACATGAGCCTTGGCGAGATGATAAAAGATAAAAACGGCGTGGTTTTCCACGCTTACCAAGTGGCCAAGAGGGCTCACGAAGGCGTACGCCGATTAAGCGGCGCGCCTTACTTTTCGCATCCTCTCGCCGTGGCCGAGGAGCTGGCCGAGTGGGGATTAGATGAAAATGCGGTTGCGGCCGGCCTTTTGCACGACGTGGCCGAGGACACTGATTACACTCTTGACCAAATTAAGAAGGAATTCGGCGAGGAAATTGCTTTTCTAGTGGACGGAGTGACCAAGCTAAGCCGCGTGAAATACCACGGGCAAGAGAGGCAAGTCGAGAGTATAAGAAAGATGATCCTCTCGATGGCCGAGGACCTGCGCGTGATATTAATCAGGTTAGCCGACCGACATCACAACATGAAAACCCTGTCCGCCCTGCCGGCTCCGAAGCAGAAAAGGATCGCGGAAGAAACAATGGAGATTTACGCACCCCTGGCCTACCGCCTGGGAATGCAGCGCTTAAGCGGAGAACTGGAAGACCTGGCTTTTCCTTATTTGTATCCGCCCGAATACAAGTGGATTATCAACAGCCTGAAGTACCATTACGACGAACGCGTTAAGTATCTTAGCCGGGTAAAACCGTTGGTGGAAGAAGCCCTGGACGAGGCGGGAATCAAGCCGCTTCTGATAGATTTTCGCGCCAAGCGCTACTCAAGCCTTTACAAAAAACTCTTGAAGTACGATATGGATATCTCGAAAATCTATGACTTGGTCGCCTTTCGCATTATCGTCGACACGGTCGAGGAGTGCTATGCGACTTTGGGTATCGTCCACAAGCTTTGGCCCCCCCTGCCGGGAAGAATCAAAGACTACATCGCCATGCCGAAACCAAACGGGTACCGCAGCCTGCATACCACCGTCCTCTGCCTCGACCAGCAGATAGTCGAATTTCAGATCCGGACCGAAGAGATGCACCGCGAGGCGGAAAACGGCATTGCCGCCCACTGGGCCTATGAGCAGAGCAAGGGAACAAAAAAATACCTTAACCGCGAGGCCTCGGTGGCCGATCCTAAGGAAACGGAGTGGGTGGAGAAACTACGCTCCTGGCAACAGGACTTTTCCGACCCGCAAGAGTTCATGAACGCCCTAAAAATAGACTTCTTCCGCGACCGCATTTTTGCCATGACTCCGGCCGGCGAGGTGGTCGACCTACCCGACGGAGCGACGCCGGTTGATTTCGCCTACCAAATCCATACTGACATCGGCGACCAGTGCGTGGGCGCGCGGGTGAACGGGAAGATGGTCCCCTTGGATTACAAGCTGCGCTCGCAGGACATCGTGGAGATAATCACACAGAAGAACAAGAAGCCTTCGCCTGCCTGGCTGGAATTCGTTATTACTTCCAAGGCTAAGTCGCACATCCGCGTCGCCTCGAAAAGCAAGGGGAGTCTGCTCAACGCGCCGGTTCAGCGCTTCATTGAGGTAAAAATCATCGCCGAGGACCGCATCGGTCTTTTGAAGGATGTGGTTGCCACCATCTCCCGCTCGCATATCAACATCAACTCTTCCAGCTCCTCGCCCTTCGGGCGCGGCAAACTGCAGATAATAAAAGTGAAGTGCGAGACCGGCGAGCGGGCAAAAATATCCAAGCTTATTATTAAGCTGAAAGAACTGGGTGGGGTAAAGGAGATCGACTGGCGGCTAATTTAAGTCGACTGGACCGAAGCCGCTTTGGCCCTCGCGGCGCAAAATCTTGTTTAATATCGACTCGAACTCCTCGTCTGAGTAAAAATTGATAGTTATCTTTCCGGAGATCCCTTCCTTCTTCAAGTCCACCTTCGTTCCCAGGATCTCCTCCAACCTCTCTTTCGCCGAAACGATCTCCGGATCATCGCGGAAGGTCGGACGGCTAGACGACGGTTCCGCCGGCGCGCGGTTGAGGCGGCGGCGAATCTCGCGGACGCTTAAGTTGCTGTTTAGGATATCGTCGAGCATCTGCTTCTGTCCGGCAATATTGTCGATGGCCAAAAGCAGCCTGGCCTGGCTCTCGTTCAGCCTTCCGGCGGACAGCGCCTCCTGGGCCTCGGTCGGAAGGTTGAGAAGGCGTAGGGCATTGGCGACGACCTCGCGGCTTTTTCCCAACCTACCGGCGATCTCTCTTTGGGTAAGGTTGAACTCGTCCTGCAGCCTGGCGTAGGCGCGCGCCTCCTCGACCGGGTTCAAATCCTCTCTCTGGATGTTTTCGATAATCGCCAGCTCGAGCTTTTCCCTGGGGATGCCGATGCGGCGGATGATGGCCGGCACGGTGCGCAATCCAACCATCTTCGAGGCCAGTAGTCGGCGTTCGCCGGCGATGAGCTCATACCTGACGGTCGTGCCCGTCTCGCCCTCTTCTTCAACTTTGGAAACCACTAGCGGCTGCAGGACGCCGAATTCGCGAATGGAGTTGGCGAGATCGCGCAGCGCCTCCTCGTTAAACTCCCTCCTCGGCTGGTGCGGGTTGGGAACTATCTTCTCCACCTCGATCTGGAAAACCGCTTCTCCTTCGGAGCGGCGCGGCTCAGGCGGCTGATAGGCAGGACGCTCGTCGGAGCGCGCGGTTGTATTGCTGTCGTAGGAAGTAAAACTTCCAGGGATGTTTTCCTCCCCTTCTTTTTTCGGAAGCAAAGACTCTAATCCTTTCCCTAAACTCATGATAATAATAATTTACCTCAGAATAATCGGTTTAACCAGAGGAAAGCGTAAATAGTGCAAAGCTAAAAGCGCAAAAGGCAAAATAACGGAAATCCCAAATCCGAAAATACTAACCCGCCAGTCCTCATGATAGATCCTTCAGCTTCGCTTCAGGATGACGGTCTCGTGGCGTCATTCTGAGCATAGCGAAGAATCTCTATATCCCTAATCCCTAACCCCTAGTCCCTAGTCGTTGTTTTTTACTTTGCGCTTTGCGCTTCTCTAAAGTATGAAGTTTCCAAACTCTCTTGCCTGACTGCCCATGAAGTCGCGCTCAATGATCTCGGCGGCCAAGCGGCGGTAGGCGTCGGCCCCCGAAGAATCCGGACGATAAGACAGTATGGTCATGCCGTGACTCGGCGCCTCGGCTAGCGAGATGGCGCGCGGGATCTCGGTTTCGAAAACTTTATAAGGAAAATGGCGGCGCAAGTTGCGGTTCACTTCGCGGGAGAGCCGCTCTTTCTTGTTATAAAGAGTGATGACCGCGCCGGCGACCTTCAGCGAGTGTCGCAAATTGGCGCGAATGAGGTCGACCGTCTGCAAAAGCTGGCTTAAGCCCTCCAAGCCGTAGTACTCGGCTTGCACCGGGATCAAAACTTCATCGGCAGCAACCAGGCCGTTAACGGTCAGTAAGCTGAGCGACGGTGGCAGATCAATGAGAATATAATCGTAATTGTGGCGGAACTGGTTGATGAAACTGCGCAGAAAATATTCGCGCTGGTCAAGACCGACCAACTCGACCAATAAGCCGGCTAAATCCGAAGAGGCCGGGATAAAATCATAATTTGGAACATTGGTTGGCATCACCACCTCTGAAGGCGAGGCTAGGCCCAAAACTCCGTGATAGATGTGCCGGTTAAAACCTCTCTCTCCCTTCAAAACCGAAGTGGAGTTGCCTTGCGGATCGAAGTCGATAAGCAAAGTTCGTCGCCCCCGCTCGGCCAAACAGGCGCCGAGATTAATAGCGGTCGTAGTCTTCCCCACTCCGCCCTTCGCGTTATAGATTGCCATCACCACCGCCATCGTTTTGTATATTAACTCTAGCGTAGAATCAACCAGAATTCAATAAAAAAGAACGATTTTTATGTTTTTATAAACAATAATGCGCCGACTGCCGCCGGCGCATTATGATTCCAAAGACTAACGTCTGATTCTAGCTCTGCGCGACTGCACTGCGCTTTTTCAGGAAATAAAAAACCACCAAAAACACGACAGCGTTTCCTAAAAGCGCTTCCCCGAAGCTAGCCCAATTAATCGTTTGATACTGCGAATAAACGTAGATATTCATAATTATCAACAAAGCTAACGGAAGAGCGATGGTGATAATGCTTATCGGCAGCACGTTTTTAGAATCAATCCGGGTCTTTTTAGAAGCAGATTTCACTCCCAGCCAAACGGCGAGAATGAATAAAAGAATCCCTACGATGGATTCGACTATCGACCAACTCGGAGCAGCGAGAGCTGGAACCGCAAGCGCAGCGAACGTTGTTAAAATGGCTAATAAAATAGCCATAAGCAACATATTTTCCCAAATCACGAGCGCTACCCAAAAATTGCTTTTTGTTTGCATTTCTTTATTTTACTTTTCGACTATGTAAGTATAATGCGTTTATTTTCATCTACAATACCTCGTCGCTTGTGGCGAGGATATACAGAAATAGCAGATTAAAAATCCTGAGCCGCGTCGAAGGATGAAAACATCCTGAGCCGCGTCGAAGGATTACCGCTTGCAGTGCGCTAGTTGTCTATTCAAAGCAATATTTACAACGCCGACCAGCGCTACGCGGTTGCCTTTCTTTTTGGTTTTTTGTATTCTGCAAGAAGCGCCCGGGTGGCGGAATGGCAGACGCGATGGACTCAAAATCCATTGGGGGCAACCTCATGAGAGTTCGACTCTCTCCCCGGGCACCATCTTTCGCTGATGCTTCAGAATGGTAGGCAAATGAAAAGGAGCTATGCCAGATATATTTAGTATTCCGGAGCTTTGCGTAGGATACTCTCCCCGGGCACCAAAAATGCAAAACTAAAAGTGAAAAGCGAAAAATAACGATAGGTCGTCAGTCGTTAATTCTTTTGCTCTTTGCGCTTTTAATTTTATGCTTTCTTGTATTTTCCAAAATCTGCTAGACTTTTAAATAGGAACCAATGCCGAAATTTAAGCAGATTCTAATAGTTATCGGACTGGCGGCTGTCGTTATCTTCGCCGTCACCGCCTTCCTCTCGGTGCAATCGCTTTTCCGCGAGAAAATAACCTGCGCTCCTAGCCAACTGAAACTTTCTTCAAGCATGCAGGGAGCAACCGGAGCTTTGGCGGGAGTAGTCACCGTGACCAACGTCTCCTCCTCATCCTGTTTCCTCGAAAGCTCCCCCAACTTATCGCTTATCGATTCAAACGGTACCGAATTGCCGGTTAACATAACCTCTTCGGCTCCCGTCGGAGAAGATATTCTCGCCCCCGGGGGAAGCGCCTCCTTCTTTTTAGTTTGGCGCAACTGGTGCGGCCAACTGGGACCCAATTCGGTCAATCTGCGTCTTTCCGTCGGAACGGCCAGCACCCCGGTTATCGCTCCGATTAGAGATGCCGGAGGCGGCCCGCTCACCGGGTCACCGCGCTGCGAGGACCCGTCCGCCTCTTCAACCTTGTCGATCAGCTCCTTCAATTTATCCACATCCACCCGGACCAATGTGACATTAACTCCGCCCGCGGCGACCTCAACAGCAGTGAAATCACCGACAACCTCGACTACGGTGACCCTGAGCGATAATAATCAGACTATTAATCTCAAGGTCGGAGACTCCTTCCTCCTTAACTTGGGCGACACCTACAACTGGCGCATCTCCGTCTCTCCGCC
>JAJZPD010000019.1 GCA_021811305.1 bacterium | reverse complement strand
TATACTACTTATATATCATTACCGTTTGTTTTATTTTAGCTGATGCTAAGAGTCCCCGAGGATAAGATTAAAGAACTGGTGGTCGGCGAGGGTTTGATTACTCCCGCTGATTTCGACACCTTGCTAGCCGAGGCCAAGCGCTTGGGTCAGAGCATCGAGGACGCGCTCATCTCCCGCAATATCATCACTGAAAGCTATCTAAACAACTTCCTTTCCAAATATTTTAATATTCCTTTAGCCAACCTGACCGCCGAAAACATCAACCGCGACGTTTTAAAGCTGTTGCCGGAAAGCGTCGCGCGAGAAAAACGCGTTGTCCTCTTCAACCAAGAAACTGACGGCACGCTGGACGCCGCTTTCGAGGATCCGAGCGACTTAGTAACACTGGAGTACCTGACGAGTTATCTGAAAGCGAAAATCCGGCCTTTTCTGGCTACTACCGACGATTTGAATAAAGGTTTCTCTCTTTACGGGTCGGCGGCCGCGGAAAACTATATTAAGCTGATCGAGGAAAATGTGCGCGCCTCCCTTTTGAGCAGAAGCCATGGAGAAGAGGCGGCCGGCGAGGTGCCGATCGTGGCTATCGTCGACAACATCCTTTCCTACGGCTTGTCGCTGCGCGCCTCCGACATACACTTGGAGGTTCTGGAGGCCGAGGTCCTCGTCCGGTACCGCATCGACGGCATCCTGCACGAGATGTTCAAGGTGCCGAAGGAGGTTTTTCCGGCGATCGTCGCCCGCATCAAGCTCTTGGGCAGCCTAAAGATCGACGAACACTACAAACCGCAGGACGGAAGGTTCCGCTACAAGATCGGCGAGGATGTAGTCGATGTCAGAATCTCGATTATTCCGACCTTCTACGGCGAGAAGATCGAGATGAGGTTGTTGCCGGCGACGACTAGGCCCCTTTCCTTTGCCGAACTTGGGATGATGGAGGATACCGCTAATCTCTTGACCGAGAATATCAAAAAGAGCTACGGCATGGTCTTGGTCTGCGGTCCGACCGGTTCCGGCAAGACCACGACCCTGTATTCGGTCATTAACGTTTTAAACCATCCCGAGGTGAACATCGTCACCATTGAGGACCCGATTGAGTACAACATTAAGTATATAAACCAAATCCAAGTGAACACCGCGGCCGGGATAACTTTTGCCGATGGGCTGCGCTCAATTTTGCGCCAAGACCCGAATATCATCATGGTCGGCGAGATGCGCGACGAAGAAACGGCCAGCATCGGCGTGCAGTCGGCTTTGACCGGACACTTGGTTCTGAGCTCGCTGCATACCAGCGACGCTCCGACCGCGGTTCCGCGACTGATGGACATGAACGTCGAGCCTTACCTGGTGGCCGCGGTTTTGAACGCCGTTCTCGCCCAGCGCCTGGTCCGGAAGATCCATCTGGGCTGCATTGAATCCTACGAACCGAGCGACCAGGAGATTAAGGCGATTCAGAGCCAAATCAAAGAGGCCGGGCTTGATCCGGAAAAATATCCGATTCCGAAGCAGTTATACCGCGGCAAAGGTTGCGCCGCCGACGGTTTTACCGGATATTCCGGCCGAGTCGGCATTTTTGAGCTGCTAAGCGTTTCGGAAAAGGTCCGCGAGCTTATCGTCAGTCCCAACTTCACTTTCGACAACCTGCGCGCCCTGGCGAAGCAGGAGGGGATGGTCTCGATGTTCGAAGACGGACTGCGCAAGGCCGAACTGGGCGTAACCACAATCGACGAGGTTCTGCGGGTGATAGGAGAGTAAAAGCGCAAAACTTAAAGCGCAACGCGAAAAGCAGCGGCACGGTGAGTGTAAAACGCAAAATTAAAAGCTAAAAGCGAAAAACTAAAAGCTAAAAATAACGGCTAACCACCGATCGTTAATTGCTTTGCATTTTGCGCTTTTCGTTTTGCGCTTTAAAATACAAGCAGAAACCATTTGGGTTTTTACAATAGTGTTGTAAAGCAAAGCAATTACTCAAATCAATGCGATTCCGCTACGTAGCATCCGACCCTAACGGCAGGCTGATGGAGGGGTACGTCGAAGCCAAGAGCCCGGCGGAGGTTTTGGAGTGGATGGGCGGGCAGAACTGGAAGCCGATCTCGCTCAAGGCGATCCGCCAGACCGAGACCCAGAAATTTTTCGGAGGGTTGCAGCAGGGAGGAATCACCATCGCTGACCAGGTTTTCCTCACTAAGTATCTGGCGCTGATGCTCAAGGTTGGCACTGATCTTTTTAAAGCCATCGATATTCTAGTCGAGGACTTCGATAAGCCGGCGGTCAAGTCATTCTTAATGGAGGTGCGCGACGCCTTGAGCAAAGGGCAGCCGTTTTACACCTCTTTTTCACGCTATCCCAAGTATTTTTCGCCGGTCTTCATCAATATGGTGAAGGCGGGGGAGAGTTCCGGCAATCTGGAAAAAGTCTTCGGAGACCTGAGCACCTCGCTGCAAAAGCAGCAGGAGATACGCGATAAGATTCGGGCGGCGTTGATCTATCCGGTCATCCTGTTGATTATGGCCTCGGTTATCCTTCTGGTGATGGTGACCTTCATTCTGCCGAGAATAGCCAGCACTTTCTTGAGCTCGGGAATCAATCCACCGGTCTTCACCAAGATTGTTTTCGGCGTCGGCCTTTTCATCGGAGGGAACATCGCGATTATCCTGCCTTTAATTATCGCCGCGGCTATCGGCTTGTGGATGTTCTTCCGCACAGCGGGAGGCAGAAAGTTTCTCGACCAGACGCTTTCACGCACCCCGGTCATTAGGGATGTCGTGGAGAAGATGGCGCTGCAGCGCTTTTCCGCGACTCTCGCTTCCTTACTACGCTCCGGCCTGCCGATTCTCGATGCTTTAGGGATAACCGCCGGCGCCTCTGGCTCCACCGAAATGGAGGCGGCGCTGAACCGCATCGCCAAGGAAGGAGTGGCTAAGGGACTAACGATCGGGGACTCTTTCCGCCGCGAGACCGTCTTTCCGAGAGTGGTGGTCAACTTGATAACCATCTCAGAAAAGGCCGGGCATATGGAGAATATCTTGGATACGCTCTCCGACTTCTACGCCGCCGAAATCGACTCCTCTATCAAGATTCTGATGTCCTTCCTGGAGCCGGCTCTTCTTTTAATAATGGGTATCATGGTCGGCGGAATCGCTTTGTCGATCATCGTTCCGATTTACCAGCTAACCGCTCAATATTAAAAGAATGTGGAAAGACAGGGGTTTCACACTAGTCGAACTGCTGATTGTCATGTCGATCATGGCGATAATCGCCGTCGTCACCCTGCCGAACTTCTTTAGCTCCCGTTACCGCTACTCCCTTAATAAGGACGCCGAGGGCTTGGCCTATGGCATCCGCGCCGCTATTTCCAATTCGCAGACGCAGCTGAACGCCAGCCGCTGGGGCATTCACCTGAGCAACAATACTTCGACCGGCGGCTACTACTACCAGCTGTGGTACGGCACCTCGACCTATGCTTATGGTACGCCGTCGACCCTGACGCCGCTCGATCAAGGTGTCAGTTTTTCCGGCATTGCGCTTGGCTCGGCCGTGGATATCTGCTTCGCTCAAATTAGCGGCCTGCCGATAGACTGTTCGACTGGTCTCAGCACCTCGACGGCGATCACCCTAAGCGCCATCGGCGGCCAGCAAGCGACGGTGACGCTGAACGCCAACGGGACGGTCAGCTACTAAGAGCGCAAAACTAAAAGCTAAAAGCGAAAAGCGAAAAGCAGCGGCAAAGCGAGCGCAAAGCTTAAAGCGCAAAGCGCAAAACACCGGCCAGTAATTAACTAAATTCGAAGCACTAAATCCTAAACAAATTCAAAATTACAAACTTTAAATTCCAAACCCGTTTGTGTTTGTGATTTCGGATTTGTTATTTCTGATTTGTTTCGGATTTAGGATTTCGTGCTTGGAATTTGAAAAAAAGCGCAAAACTAAAAGAGCAAAAGGCAAAAGAACGATTCCAACGAACCGCGCTATTGTTTTTCGCTTTTAGCTTTTAGTTTTGCACTTATTTATCAACTGTTCTCCGTTTCATCTTTATTTTATAATGAAAGGAATGATTAGAGACCCGCGGAGCGGACAATCGTTGGCTGAAATATTGGTGGCCACTACCGTCGGCGCCATTATCATCGGAGCGGTTGTTTCCGCTATCGTCATCACTATGCGTAGCGACGCCCAGAACCGTCTGGCGAGCACCGCCACCTCCCTGGCCAATGGACTCCTTGATAACGTCCAGTCTTTAGCCGATGGCGATTGGTCGGCAATCTACAACTTGCCGACCAAGGGGCCGACTTCGCAGTACTATCTGGTTACGACCGGAACGCCGCCGACCCTTTCGGTTTCGACCGGAACCGACTCGACTGTGAAAAATGGAGTCACTTTTACTCGCTACTTCTCGGTGCAGGATGTTAACCGCACCAACTGCGGCACCGGCACCATCACGACAAGTTCGCCGACCTCCTGTTCCGGCGGCGTCGGCATTCTACAGGATCCTTCAACCGAGCTGGTAACGGCTTACGTTTCGTGGACCAATGTTGGCGGAGCCAGTAGCACTGTCTCGGTGCCGACGTACCTAGCTCATTCCAAGGACCGAGTTACGCAGTATAATGACTGGAGCGGTTCGGCCAACGTTCAAGGCCCCGTAACTTCTCCGCAGCCGGATTATGCTTCTTCGAGCAATATTTCCACCTCGACCAGCGGCGCAATCGAATTGCTAAAATACTAAATCCATGAGACAGACTTTTCGTTTATTCAAAACCGCGAAAGCCAAGGCTCTGTTATTTTTCACACTTTTCGGAGCGGCTTACCTTCTCCTGCCCCACGCCGCGCTAGCTTCAACCAATATTGATTCCGTGAACCACTGGGCTTGGAACGATAATATCGGCTGGGTCGATTTTTACTCAACCGGAAATGTAACCGTAAACTCCACCGGCATCAGCGGCTATGCCAGCTCATCGATGGGCTACGTGGCATTGGATTGCAACACTTCGCCTAACGGAAATATCTGCGGAACCAGCAACTTCCAGGTGACCAACGACGGAAACGGTAATTTGGCCGGGTGGGCTTGGAACGACAATGTCGGCTGGATCAGTTTTTGCGGAAATGCGAGCGGCGGCTCGACCTGGAACGGCTCGACCTGGGTTTGTCCTTCAAGTCCGACCTATGAGGTAACGATCGATTCCACCGGCAACTTCCAGGGCTGGGCTTGGAACGATAATGTTGGCTGGTTCAGCTTCAACTGCGCAAACACCAATACTTGCGGAACCGTCAGTTATGGCGTAACGACCGTCTGGTCGGCCCAGGCTTCAGGCTGGCTCGAGTCCTCGACTTTAGATACCGGTTCCACCGGAACGACTTACAACTCCATCATGTGGAACGGCACCCAGCCCACGGGAACCAGCGTTAAGTTCCAGCTGGCCACCGCCTCCTCTTCATCCGCTAGTTGGGGAGCGACCTGCGCCAGCAACGCCTGTAACAGCTCTGCTTGCGACGGGGCGTTTGTCGGCCCGGACGGGACTTCCAATTCTTATTACACGCCAGCCGGGCCGGGGATACCGGTTCCGATAACTGCTTGCTACGCAAACGGCAAGCGCTACTTCCGTTACATTGTTTACCTTGAAAAAGGAGCGAACGCGACCACCAGTCCGGTGGTAAACGGGGTCGTTGTGAACTGGAGTCCATAAGCGCATGAGCAGCTTTTCTTCTAAAAAATGCTGCCGCTTTTTTCCGGATTTTCGGCCTGATTCAGGGCAAGCCAGCTTGCCGGTGATACTTCTTATTTCGGGGATATTGGTGGTTATCGCGGTGGTCGGTTCGATCATCGCCGTGGCTTTGAATAACACTATCTTGGGAGCGCGCCTTGGCGGAAAGGCGTTGGCGGCGGCCGAAACCGGCGCCAACGACGCCATAACTCAGGTACAGCGAGGCTGCATCCTTTCTAATACCTGTCCGAGCAGTTATACTTTGAATATCGATTATCAAACGACGGCGCAGGTTACGATTACCAATAACAGCGGCATCGTAACGATCGATTCCATCGGCAACTCCGGAGGAAGGCAGAGCGAAATACAAGCCGTCCTTGGAGTCGATACCGCTACCGGATTGGTCAACATTCGTTCATTTGGCCAGGTGCCGCTTTAGTTAGATTAATGTCTAAAATTCAAACGCTCTTAAAGAAAATAGAGAACCTATTAGTTCCTTCGCCGTCGATCGCCGGCCTGGTTATCGACGACTATTCGCTGCGTTATCTCGAGCTCAGTCCCAAGCAGGTCGGAGCTCCGAAGAGCCAGGCCTTGCTGCGCTTGCCGCCTGGCATAGTCGAACAAGGAAAAGTAAGGGATCGCGCCAACCTGGTGGCGGCTCTGAAAGAGCTGCGCAAGCAGATTCGCGCGGATGAAGACATTATCAATGTCGTTCTCTCCATTCCCAATTTCGGCGTTTATATGCAATCCTTCGAAGTTCCGGCTTTCGCTCACGAGGATCTGAAGGATGCGGCTGACCTGAATTTGCGGATGATCTCTCCGATTGATTTCGATCAGGCTTACTCCGGCTGGCAAAGGATAGGCGAGGGGATTTCCGACGCCGGCAAGGCAAAATTTTTGGGAGCGTTCATTCAGAAGACGGCCATCGACGAGCTGGCCGAAGTTTTGAGAGAGGCTAATTTCGGGATCGCCACTGTTGAATTCGCCAGTTTAAGTTTGATCCGCTGTTTGCGCATCGGGGGATACCTAAGTTTGAGCGATCCGCAAATTGTTATCCAGCCCTCAGCAAGCGGAGTCAACATGATGATTACGGAGAGCGGCAGCCTATATTTCGAATATTTTTTTCCGTGGGCCGCAGCCGCCGATGGTCTGACCGCCGAAGCGATGGTCAGTGCGATCAATCTCGGTCTGCAGCAGATGATCAATTTTTATGCCGGCCGCGATGGCGCGCGCATTACAAACGTCATTCTCGTAACCGGCCAACTCGGAGAAAAGATGGCCCAGGGGATAAACCAGGGTTTTCCGGGACTGAATCTAAAGAGCCTAACGCCGGCGGAGGCCAACGTTCTTCTCGGAGCGGCCGAGCGCGGCTTAGTCAGGAAGGAGCAGGATATCGAGATAGACTTAAGCGGGCCGAGCGGCTACGAACTGTTTCGCGAGCACAAGGTCATTCAATTCGCCGTTACCTGGCGTAATATCGTTACTGTTGTATTAAGCTTTGTTCTATTGCTTTTCATCGGCGCCAACATTTTCGTCGATCGGCTGGCGGCCAGCACCACTGCGGGGATAAGCCAGGCTAACCGCGAGATAGTTTCGCAGTCGCTAAACAGTCTCGTTTCCCAAGCTCAGAACTTCAACGGTTTGGTCGCGGCTAACCAGCAGGCGAAAAGCTTGATAGCCAATTACTCGCCGCTTTTAAGCAAGATAGGCCAGCTGGCCAGCGGGCTCTCGATTCAGCTTCAGCGCGTTTCTTTCCAGGGAGTAGGGCAGCCCGGAGTCGTCACCGGCACGGCTCCCAGCC
The DNA here is from genome assembly GCA_021811305.1 of bacterium. Taxonomy (GTDB): domain Bacteria; phylum Patescibacteriota; class Minisyncoccia; order UBA6257; family Colwellbacteraceae; genus JACWAO01. The sequence goes on along the minus strand of JAJZPD010000019.1, from coordinate 4,832 downwards.
AGGCGGCGACGGTCTCCTTCAAAGACGACTTGGCCGGCTTGTCGCAGCTTTCCGGCCTCGACCTGCCTTTCTCCAGCATCGTTCCGACTAGCGACGGGCAAGTTTCTTTCACCATCAATTTCAATCTACAGAACTTGTCGGGGCAGTAACCTCCGCCTCTGCTAAACCGTTTTTGATCGCGTTTTCTAAAGGAGCCCTCTCTTCTTTTCTTATCTTATTTAAAACGAATCCACCGGCTTTGACGCGCAAACTTTCTTTCCGTATTCCGAGACGCAAGCGGCAGAACTGGTCGGTGCCCAGTTCGGATATGACCGACTTCACTCCGTTGTGCCCAGCCGCTCCCCGCCCGCAGGCCAGTTTGTAGTTTCCTAAAATAATATCGGAGTCGTCGTGGATGACCAGAATTTCTTCCGGCTTTACCTTAAAAAAAGACGCAGCCGCGCTGACCGCTAGGCCGGATTCGTTCATAAAAGTGAGCGGCTTTACGATGAGCACTTTGCCTAAACGGCAGTATTCAAAATTTCCGTGACGGAGGAACTTCTCGCCTCTCGCCAACATGTCCGCGGCCGCGTATCCCAAGTTGTGGTAGGTCGCTGCATATTCTTTGCCTGGATTGCCCAGGCCGATCACCATTTTCCAGCGCATTTAGTCTTAGCTTAGAATTAAGGGTCAATGAGGTCAACTAAGAGCGCAAAATTAAAAGCGCAAAAGGCAAAAGAACCTACATCCGACGACTAGTCGTTATTTTTCGCTTTTAGTTTTTCGCTTTGCGCTTTCGGTTCACCCCTTGCCCCTTCAGGTGGATTATATTAAAATCCGGTGAGTAATAGTTGTTTATCTGCCGATTCTAGTCAAAATTGAAAAATAAACGGGAGAACCTATCTCCCGAAAACTGCTTAAATTAAGTGAAAAAATATTTATTAGACGTCTGGGAGGTTTTAGAAACCTTAATCGTTGCTTTTGTTTCCATTCTTTTAATCTACGAGTTTGTCGCCCAGCCGTTCAAAGTCGAGGGCGTGAGCATGCAGCCGAACTTCCAGAACGGAGACTATCTCCTGGTAGACGAGCTTACTTACCGCTTCCAGAATCCTGAGCGGGGGCAGGTTATCGTCTTCCATAATCCTCAGGACGTGAAGGAGTACTATATTAAGCGCATCATCGGCTTGCCCGGCGATACGGTAACCATAGAAAACAACCAGGTTTATGTGAACGGCAAGCTTTTGCACGAGAGCTATCTGCCGCCGGGACTGCCGACTCCCGGCAACGAAACCGTGGTGCTGAAGAAGAACCCGGCCCAATATTTCGTTATGGGAGACAACCGGATCTTGAGCTACGACTCCCGCTACTGGGGGCCGGTGGATCGAAACTTGATCGTCGGCGTAGTGCGTTTGCGGTTTTGGCCGTTAGGCGAGCTTAAGTTCTTCAATTACTCTTATGCCACCAGCTGATAAGGAAAAGAAAAAAACCTCTGGCAAGGAGGCGCTTACCTCTTTCCAAACGCCGAAAGGCATGCGCGACATCCTGCCGGATGAATGGCCTCTCTTCGATAAGGTGGTTGGCGCGGCCAAGAGCATCGGAGAGTTTTATAACTTTTCTAGGATAGACACGCCGATCATGGAACAGGCTGATTTGTTTGCCCGCGGCGTGGGTTTGGGGACGGACATCGTCGAGAAAGAGATGTATGTCTTTTCCACTAAAGGCGGGGACCGCCTGGCTCTGCGCCCCGAATACACCGCGCCGGTGATGCGCAGCTACATCCAGCACGGGATGAGCCACCTGCCGCAGCCGCGGCGCCTATGGTATACCGGCCCGGTTTTCCGCCACGAAAACCCGCAGTCAATGCGCTACCGCCAATTCACCCAGTTCGGCCTGGAGGTTCTCGGCAGCGCCGATCCCGTTTTCGATGCCGAAGTCATCATCGGTTTTTACCGCCTGCTCGACGAGCTGAAGGTCAAAGGTGTGTCGATCGAGGTGAACAGCATCGGTTGTAAAACCTGCCGACCCGCCTACCGCAAGAAGCTGACCGAGTACTATCGCAAGCAGGATGTTTGCGAAGATTGTCGGGTGCGGCTTGAAACCAACCCTCTCCGCCTTTTGGATTGCAAGAATCCGAAGTGCCAGCCTTTGAAAGAAGGGGCGCCGAGCATACTCGACAATCTTTGCCAGAACTGTCGGCAGCACTTCCGCCAGGTCCTCGAGTACCTGGACGAGGCGCGGGTGCCTTACGTTTTGAACCCGCGTTTGGTCCGCGGATTGGATTATTACAGCCGCACCGTCTTCGAAACCTTCGTTGAGGGAGAGGACGCCGCCCTGGCTTCCGGCGGAAGGTACGATTATTTGGCCGAGATGATTGGCGGGCGCCCGACTCCGGCCGTAGGAGGGGCTGCCGGCATTGAGCGCATAATGGAGGTGCTGAGGAATAAGGGAATTGTTCCGGCTGGCAAGATTAAAGGCAAAGTTTATCTGATTCACGTCGGAGAAGTTTCTAAAAAGAAAAGCTTGTCATTAGTCGAGGAGTTCCGCCGCGCGGGCATTCCCCTAGTCAACGAGCTTAGCAAAGAATCACTCTCTTCGCAGATGGAGCTGGCTGCCAAGAACAATGCTCCGCTGACCCTGATTTTCGGCCAAAAAGAGAGCTACGAGGATAGCATTATCATCCGAGACATGGAAAGCGGGGTGCAGGAGGTCGTGCCTTTAAGCAAGGTCATTGAAGAGGTGAAGAAGCGCCTAAAATGAAAGATTGCCTTTTTTGCCGTATAGCGGCCAAAGAGCTGTCCGCAGCCGTCTTCTACGAAGACGAGGCAACCGTGGCTTTTCTCGATATTCATCCGCGCTCTCCAGGGCACGCTATGATCATTCCGAAAAAGCACTATGAAAACATAATCGATTTGCCGGAAGCGGAAGTCGGGCCGCTGTTCGTCGCCGTCAAAAAAGTTACCGAGCTGCTGCAAAAAACGCTGCGGCCCCGCGGTTTTACAATAGGTATCAACCATGGTAAAGTTAGTGGCCAGGAGATAGACCATCTCCACGTCCACGTCATACCGCGTTACGACCGAGACGGCGGAGGATCGATCCACTCAGTGGTCAATAATCCTCCCCAGGAGTCGTTGGAAGAGATAAGGTCGAAAATTTTAGGCAAACAGAATTAATAAATATGCCAACAGTCATAGTGCGACGAAAAGAAGGAGAACAGGCCTCGAGCTTGGTTTATCGCTTTACTAAAAAAGTCCGGCAGAGCGGAGTGCTTTTAGAGGCTAAGAAGAGGCGCTTTTCCGACCGCCAGCCGAACCGCAACAAGAGGCGATTATCCGCCATCCATCGCGTAGGGAAGTCCGAAGAGATGGGCAAGACTAAAAGGTTGGGCAAAGCTTAAACTTTATAACCAAGTCGATGCGGGCGAGAGAGGAAGAGGCACGGCGCTTACTGAAGAAGGCTCTCAAACTGCTGGGCCGCGAACGGTCGGCAATCGACATTTTTTTTATAGGCGACGCAGTTATGCGTCGCCTTAATCGCGTTTACCGCGGAAAGGACAAGACGACTAACGTCTTGTCTTTTTCCGCTCCAAAGAACTTCCCGCGCCCCGACTTAAAAACGGAAACCGCTTATCTGGGGGAGATTTACCTCAATATGGGATACATTAAAAAGGAAGGGGAGGATTGGCGAGTGATGCTGATTCACGGCTTGTTGCACCTTCTGGGCTTTGATCATGAAAAAATAAGTGATAAAATCAGAATGCAAAAACTTGAGAAATCTATCGCTTCAAGTTTGGGCTTTTAAAGCATGGCGCAAATATCAATTTTAGGATTAGATGTCGGTTCAGACACGGTGCGGGCGGTGGTGGTTGAACCGACTCCCCAGGGGCAGATGATCGTCAAGTGCAATGTGACGCGCAAGTCGAAAGGCCTGCGCCGCGGCGTAGTGGTCGAGCCGGACGAAGTCGTCGGGACCCTTCACGAAGTTTTTGAGGAAATCGCCAAGATTTCGCGTCCGGCTTTGCGCAATATCTACCTCGGAGTGAACGGCACCGACGTTAAGACGCAGCTTTCCCGCGGCATCATCGCCGTTTCCCGCGCGAACTCCGAGATATACAAGGACGACATCAGCCGCGTTATCCAGGCTTCCGAGGCGGTCAATATCGCCTCGAACCGGATGATTTTGCATACCATCACTAAGGAGTTCGTGGTTGATGGCGTCGGCGACATCGCCGAGCCGCTCGGAATGGTCGGCGCGAGATTAGAGGTGGTGAGCCTCCTAGTCGAGGCTTTCGAGCCGGCGGTGAAGAATCTTATCCGCTGCGTCGAAATGAACAAAGGCAGTGTTTCGGCGCTTATATTGAATCCGCTGGCCGCCTCTTTGGCGGTATTAAGCAAGAGCCAGCGCGAGCTGGGAGTGATCCTTATCGACATCGGATACAACACCACCGGCCTAGCCGTCTACGAAGAGAACAAGTTGGTGCACACGAAGGTTTTGGGAGTCGGAGCGGGCCATATCACTAGCGACCTGGCGGTGGCTTTGAAGATCCCGGCCGAGGTAGCGGAAAGACTGAAGTTGAGCTACGGCTTCGCCTTGTCGCACGACATCCCGGCCAAGGAGACTATTGATTTGAGCGAACTGGACGATACCCTAAAAGGCTCGCCCTCGCGGAAGTTCGTGGCCGAGGTCATTGAATCGCGGCTTTCGGAGATTTGTGAACTTGTTAATAATGAATTAAAATTGCTCGGTAAAGCCGGGCACCTTCCTGGGGGTGCGGTTCTCGTCGGAAGCGGCGCCAAGCTGCCGGGGATCGCCGAATTATTCAGAACGGAACTGAAGCTGTCGACCAAGATCGGGTC
>JAJZPD010000018.1 GCA_021811305.1 bacterium | reverse complement strand
CTATGATACAAATCTACACAACTCCAACCTGCGTCTACTGCAAAATGGCCAAAGAGTACTTCAAGGAGCACAACCTGCAGTATGAGGAATACGACGTCAGCAAGGATCAGTCCCGCTTGAACGAGATGGTTTCTAAATCCCACCAGATGGGCGTGCCGGTAATCGACGTCAACGGGACGGTTATGGTCGGCTTCGACCGCGACTATCTGGAACAGGCCGTGAAGGAGAGCCAGAAATAGGAGATGTACGACCTCATTATTGTCGGGGGAGGACCAGGCGGCGTGGCCGCGGGCGTTTATGCTGACCGCAAAAAGCTTAAAACTCTTTTGATAACCGACGAGTTCGGCGGACAGTCTAAAGTTTCCGACGAGATCCAGAATTGGATAGGCACAAAATCGATCTCCGGCTTCGATCTTTCGAAAATCCTTGAGGAGCATCTACGCGCCCAAAAAGAGATTGAGATCGTCGATGATGATCTGGTTTCGGCCGTCGCAAAGATAGACGGCGGTTTCGAGATTTCGACCAAAAAAGGAAAGAAGTACCAGACGAAGACCATCTTGCTGGTCTCCGGCAGCCACCACAAGCAACTCGGTGTTCCGGGGGAGGACAAGTTCAACGGCCGCGGAGTGGCTTACTGCTCCACCTGCGACGCGCCGCTTTTCGCCGGCAAAGACATGGTTGTCGCCGGCGGCGGCAACTCCGCCCTCGAGGCGGTAGTCGACCTTTTGCCTTATGCCACCAAGGTGTATCTCTTGGTGCGCTCCGACAAATTGAAAGGAGATCCGGTGACCCAGGACAAGATAAAAACCTCCGACAAGGTTGAGATAATCTTCAACGCCGAGGTGCAGGAGGTTCTGGGCGACCAGTTCGTGACAAGCGTTAAATATTTGGACAGAACTTCGAACTCGATTAAAGAACTGCCGGTCGGCGGCATCTTCGTGGAGATAGGCTCTGCCCCGAACAGCGACTTCGTAAAAGGGGTGGTGGAGATAAACCAGTACGGATATATCGTTACCGATCCCAGAAACCAAAGAACGTCCGTCCTCGGCATCTGGGCGGCAGGGGATGTTACCGACTGCCCGTTCCGGCAGAACAACATCTCCGCCGGCGACTCGATCAAAGCCCTTTTGGATTTGTATAATTATCTAAACAGCCAATAAAGGAAAGCGATTAAAATTTCCGATATTGTTGGACTTTTGAAATGGAGGACAGCAAGATCATAGCGCTTTTAGACTGGTTTGCCGAAGCTAGGCGATATAATAATTCGATGTTTAATATAGGTCGCGATTTTTATGCAAACCGCCAAGCGACTTACAGCCTACTCAACCGTTTGAAAAGGGACGGTTGTCTCAAGAAAAGCAAGACTACCGGAAAAAGCCGGGCAGAGTGGAGGATAACCGGCTTAGGTCTGAAGAAGCTGGATTTTCTTAAAAAGAAAAAGGAAAAAGCGAGGGCAATCGAGGATTTTAACGGATTTTTAGACAAGAGGGGATTTAATTTGGTTATTTTTGATATCCCAGAAAAACAGCAGGAGAAAAGAAAGTGGCTGCGCAACCTTCTAACTTCTATCGGCTATTCGATGATTCAGAAGAGCGTTTGGATAGGGAGGAGGAAGCCGTCGCGCAAATTCTACGAAAAGCTGGAAGAGTTTTGCTTGTCATCGTTCGTGAAGGTTGTCGACATCATCGATGAGTCAGGAGAGAAGATGCTGAAGGCTATTAATTAGCTATTTTAAAAATCGCTTCGCTTTTTTCTGGCCGCAGTCTTTACGCTAACGCCAAGACCAAGACCAAGACCAAGACTTATTAACATCTACTAAACATCCCAGCCTGATCGGCCAGGATGATTAGTAAAAGTGGATAAGTTCTGTTTGAAGTTTATTTAATCTGAACCTTAGAATTGAATCATACTGACTTTTGCGCACCTTTATCCTAAATGAGACTTTCTTTTAAGTTGTGGCCGAAGTGGTTGAAGTATTCCGCCGCGCTTGCCGGCGTTGTTTTGGTTTTATCCGCGGGAATTTTTTCTTGGGCGAATTACCTTAGCCCCGAGGCGAAAAACACTAGAGCTCAGAGAAAAGACATTGAGACGATTTTAAAAATACAGCGCAACTACGAGGAGGCGATGCGCGCCGATACATATGGCGGCAAAACCCCGGAGGAGACGCTAGGCATGTTTGCTGATGCGGTTAAAAGCGGAAACGTAGATTTGGCAGTTAGATATTTGAAATTCGATGATACAGGGAAGCCTGATAATGATACTGAGGCGGGCCTGCGGCAAGCAGTTCAGGAAGGAAAAGTAGATTTAATTTTAAAAATAATAAGCGAAGCTAAATTTAGTCCAAAACAGTCTAATGAGAATGCGGCGTGGTTTTCGGTTTTAGGTAGAGACGGAATGGCTGAGTACACAATTATATTGTCGCACAATAGGTATGCAAATATATGGAAAATCGAAAGTATGTAATTGTTTTAGCTTTAATAATATTTTTCGGCATTAGCTATACCAATCACAACAAAGTGTTAGCGTATGGATATAATACGCATGCTTATCTGACGCAAGAGGCGGTGAACTTCTATAACAAGAATTCCGCGAATAACAAGATAGACGACAATCTTAGCGCCTTTCTAATCGACGGCTCTAGGCGGGAGGACGATACGCCTCGCTGGATGAATCACTTTTACGATCCGGTCAATAATCGCGGCATAACCTATGATCCGGTAATCGACGTGGCGATTCCTATTGTCGGCGATTGGGTTAGTTCTAAAGTTTGGTCGCAGAGTCCGGCGACTCAAGACAAGATGGTCTATAAAGTTTCTGAAACGATAGGATCGATTTTGACGGCGATCCAGCAACGCGACATCTCTAAAGTCACCGCCGAAACCAATTTTACTTGGCAGAAATCGATAAATTTGTATTTAAACGGAGATAAGTCCGGAGCGATGTTTGCCTTAGGTCATGTGCTGCACTTGTTGGAAGACTTATCAGTCCCGGCGCACACGAGAGACGACCCGCATATTAGCGATGACTCCTACGAGCTCTATTCGGATAAGTTCCAAATACCCAGTTCGGACATTAATTTAAGTAAAGCGCTGGTTGGTCTAACGCCTATAAAATTATCTAATTTGGAGTCGTATTTTCAATCATTAGCTACTTATACGAATAATAATTTTTATAGCGATGACACAATAGGGATCAATCGGGGATATAGTAAGCCGGAAATCGACTTAGTTAATGTGGAAGACATCGATGGATATACTTATGCGGCTAGTTATATTGATCATCAAAAATATTATTTAACGACAAAGAGCTTAAGGACAGAGGTTTTTTCTAAGGCGAGCAATATGAGAATTGATGATATTGTTCAAAAGTCTTATTGGAATATCCTCTCCCAAAAATCCGTCCAATATTCTGCTGGCTTAATTAATTTATTCTTTACCGAAGTTGCTAAGGCGGAAGCTGATCCGCAATACGCCAAAGCGTTTGACGTCGAGCCTAAATCTTTCATTGGACGGGCGGCGGATTCTTTGGCCTCTTTCGCCGCCGCGGTTAAAACGGCTGCGGTTTCCGCTTTTACGCAGGTAGTCGGCGGCAATAATGATTATCTGGTCCAAACGATAGACGTTTCTTCTTCGTCTCCATCAGCAAGCGGCTCGCAAGCTTCCATAGCGCCTGCGGCTGGAAAAAAGTACGCCGTCAGGATTACCGAGATAATGTATAATCCGGCGGGCGCCGATGGCGGGAAAGAATGGTTTGAAGTTTATAACGCCGACAGCGAAAGCGTTGATTTGTCTTCTCTATCCGCTCGCATTGGAGGGAGTAATCATAAGATTAAGGCGGATATAACAAGCGGGGGAGATTTGGCGCCCGGAGCGTACGCGGTGGTGGCCGATGATGCTGACGCTTTCCGCTCCGTTCACCCGAATTATTCCGGCTTGGCGCTGGACAGCGTTGTTTCGCTAAACAACTCTGGGAGCGAGATTGCGCTTGTAAACGGAGAGGTTCTTTTGGATTCTGTTAAGTACTCCGCGAGCCAGGGAGCGAACGGAGACGGAAATTCGCTACAGCTGATAAACGGCAGGTGGATGCCTAGCGCACCAACTCCGGGAAAGACTAATAAATTAATCGTTAAGCCGCCGGAAGAGGCGACAAGCTCGCTTAAAATATCCGCCACTTCCAGCGATTCCGTGACATCGACGAAGAAAGCGGCTGCCAGCTCGACAAGCGATGTGGTTAAGCCCAAGCAAGAGAAGACAGTTAACGCCGCCACCACTTCCGCAAGCGTTGCAATCTGTCCTTTTGCAAACTCCGCGACTCTTTTTGATAAAAAGGTAATCATCAATGAGGTTGCCTGGATGGGGTCGCCGTCGGGCGCTGAGAACGAATGGATTGAATTGAAAAATATTTCGCCATCTCTGGTAGACATTTCCGGCTGGCAATTATTAAGCGGCGATGGAGATATCAAGATTATTATTCCGGCAGGAAGTATTTTGTCTCCGAGCGGATTTTATCTTCTGGAGAGAACGGATGATAATTCCGTGTCCGGAATAAAGGCGGATTTGATATACAAGGGCGGCCTCGCCAACTCCGGAGAGGAGCTGAAGCTTTTTAACAATCAGTGTGCCGCGGCCGACGCTATTCAAGCTTCTTTCGGATGGCCGGCGGGAGATGCGGTAGCTAAGCGCACGATGGAACGTGATGTCAGCGGTTTCGGCTGGCACACCTCGGCGACTGTCGGGGGCACGCCGAGGGCTGAAAACGGCGCAGCTTTTATTCCGACAGCAAGCGGAGGAGGCGGAGGCATCTATCAGACTCCTGCTGCTAGCAGTCAAAACCAAACGTCCAGCGAGCCGTTAACCTACCCGAAAATATTAATCACCGAAATCCAGTTGTCATCCGCCTCGAGCACTAGAGATGAGTTCGCGGAGATATTCAATCCTAATTCCACTGGCGTTGATTTGACCGGATGGTCTCTGATGAAAAAAACGAAAACCGGATCGGAATTTTCCACTTTTGCCAAAGCCGACTTGTTCCAGGGAATGATCTTGCCGCCGAGCGGCTATCTGATTGTTTCTAATCCGGAGGGCGGGATTTACGGCAATGTCTCTTCGACTTACGGCATCGCTGCCGACAATACGCTAGTCATAAAAAATCCCAATCACGAGATAGCCGACAAGGTCGGATGGGGAAGCGCGAACGATTGCGAAGGGAGCTGCGCGCCAAGCCCGGAGAGCGGCCAAAGCATCCAAAGAAAAATCGCGGACGGAGCATTTCTGGACAGCGGCAATAACGCTGCCGATTTCGAAATCAATATTTGCCCCAGTCCCGGTTCATCATCGACCGCTTGCGCCGGCGCTTCTTCTTCGCTGCCACTCATAAGCGGCTTCTTATCCGTGTATGATAAAAACGCCTTAAAAATCTCTCTGCACTGGGATAAGTTCGAACAGACTTCTACTTTAGCCGCCGCCAGCGGCACGCCGACCAGCACGGAAGTTTTTTATTCCGTTCAGTTAGCGGACCACGCCGGCGACGCAGCTGATTGGGGTGGAAATTATGATGTAGGTTTAATGACTTCATCGACTTCCGCTACCAGCGCGGAAAAAATAATAGACGAAGTCGGCAGGTTTTATCACTTCCGGGTGGCAGCGCGGGACGCGGAGGGAAAAGTATTAGCCAGCGCCACTTCTAGCATCAATATTCCGAGTTTTCTGTCGAATGTTTATTTTTACCGCGATCCGCGACCCGGCGCTGACTCGTATTTAATTGATTTATATTATGCCGGCCTGCCGTTTATTCCTCCAGTTTGGAGCGGAACTTCCGGCACGCAGACCAATTGGCGGATGCTCGGTTTTTATCTGGATAGCGAGGCCGATAAGGCCGGATTGCTAGCGAGCGGCACCGGAGCGGCGGCGGTTAAATACCAAAGCTGCGGTGGGGGAGTAATGACTTCGCCGGCTATTGTTTTCCCCCAAGGATTGTGCGAATACGGCCCGAATCTGGCGGACCTCTCGCCACAAATATTGGAAGACCCTCATTTGCTTCTATCCCTCGCTTCCTCGACCGCCGAGCTAAATCTTTCGACCAGCAGTTATTTAACTCTCGGTTATTTCGACTTGGATCCGGGCGTGATCGGCGAAAGAAGATTTAAACTAGCGGCAACCGACCGCAGGCATTACGAGCTGCAAGATTTTGATCTAGCTGAGGTACAGAATTTGCACGCGGCGCCGGAGTTTATCTCTACCTTGAGAGCAGAGTTTAAAAAAGACGTGTCGGCCTTGGTGGTAAACTGGGATCCGGCGCGGGATCGCGACACCTTGGACAGCCTCATCGGATATGAAATCAACCTTTCTCCGGATTCCAGACTGGACGCTTCTCTCTGGCAACCTCTGGTGCCCGAACCGCGAGCGGATTTCAGCGATCCACAGAGTTCTTCCTACCGCTACGCGCGGATAGTTAATCAGGGAGATAAATACCTCGTAACTTTGCGCGCCAGGGACGAGTTCGGCAGAAGCGCCGAGACCAGCACAATCTGGTCTTACGCAACTACGACCGTCGTTTTGGAGCAGAGTCAATGGAGCGGAGAGTGGAGCGGCGGATTTGGCAGCGTGGATACGCACGTGAACCCATATTTCTCTCCCGACTCGGCCAGCTTTCAAAAGTTGTCGTCGGCCGACGGTCTGACTTTCGATAAATTTACGGTCAAGGTCAGGCAAAGCGGAAACGGCGGCATGGCGCCTACCGACCTGCGGCTTTCCATCTACGCCGACGTCACCGGATCGCCGGACTTCACAAACCCGCTCGGAGAAAGCGTTGTTCGGAATATGGATCCCGTGACCGAACAGCAGGATATAACGTTTAGCTTTGGCGCGCCCGTAAGCTTACCGATAGAAGGAGGGTGGGCGGTGCTGGACGTAGCCGGATACTTTAATCCGCAGGGGTACTGGTACAATTCCTGGCAGAACGCTGTCGCTAGCGGTGATCCTTATGCGGGTGGCGGTGCGGGATTTGGCGGAGGAAGAGGGAACAATGGTGACTGCAGCCTATGCTCGTTCGGCGGATACTCAAGCGGATCGGATTGGTATATGAAACTTGGCTTAGCACAATTGTAAGAGCTTCCTCGAATTTGCTCTTGGCTGAACACGAGGGTATCTTTTTTGTATGGTCGCCATACTCTATAACATCCGCAGCCTGCACAATGTAGGTTCGATTTTCCGAACAGCCGATGCGGCTGGCGTGGAGAAGATTTATCTCTGCGGCTACACACCGTCTCCGATCGACAAGTATGGCCATGCCGAGCCTAAAATCTCCAAGGTTGCCTTAGGGGCGGAAAAATATATCCCATGGGAGAAGAGAGGGGGAACGCCACAGGCTACGGTAAAACTAATTAGAGAACTGCGGCAGAGTGGATACAAGGTTTTGGCCGTTGAGCAAAGCAAGACCTCAGTGCCGTTTGATCAGCCAGATTTCAAAAAGAAGGAGTTTCAGAAAATCGCGCTGCTCGTTGGGAACGAAGTCGGGGGAATACCGCCAAGCGTCTTAAAAGCCGCGGACCTGGTAATCGAGATCCCGATGTTCGGCAAGAAGGAATCGTTGAATGTCTCGGTCGCTTTCGGCATCGCCGCTTACCAAGTTGCTCTGAAACAAAATAAACAAAAGAGCGAAAACAGGACATAGTAGGTAATTTACTAAACATTCTGGCTGATCAGGCAAAGATGATTAGTAAAAGTGGATAACTTTGAAGTTGTGAAAAAGACCTGGAATTAGACATTGGGTATTAAGCATAAAGGAGCGGATATGGAAAAACGAAAAATAAAAATAAACAATTGGGAGCTTGAGGTATGGGTGGCGAGGACGATGGGGGAGAAGCAGCGCGGTGTCTCGGTTTTTGATAGGTTGGGAGAAAATGAGGGAATGCTCTTCGAGTTCAAAATTCCGATGCGCTACGGGTTCTGGATGAAGGGAGTGAAGTTTCCGATCGACATCGTTTGGCTGCGGAAAGAAAAAATTGTCGGCATCACGGAGGACGTTTCTCCGGGCAGCGGCTTTTCTCTCCTCTCTTTGAAGGCTTATTACCCGCCGTTGCCGATTGACGCCGCCTTGGAACTTGCGTCCGGCGCGGCGGCTGAGATGGGGCTAGGCGTCGGCGATCGGCTGGAGCGAAAATAGTTATCAACAGACCTGAGTTGTCTGATAATGTATAATAAAGAAAACGTCAAAGTCGGGCGGTTTATAATTAAAAAACAAAGTGAAAAAAGGATTCGAGTTGTGGAAGACTTTGGCCGGGATCATCATCCTGCTGGTGATAATCATCGGCGGGTGGTATATCTACAGCCGGAGCGTTTCCCAAAGTCCGGCGGCGGTAACGGCCGCGCAGGACAAAAAGGCGATAAGCAGCCTGGTCCACGGCTACTATTACAGCTACTATGCTGCGGTTAACAGCAACAATGGCTGGAATAAAATAATAGCCAATTACACCACCAGCACGGCGAGCATCACGGTGGCGGCAAACGGACAGACGTTGCTAAACAATGCGGCGAAGCAGGAACAATATTGGATCTCCACCTCCTCGCCGATAACCGTTAGGCTGTACTCGTACAACAGCGACGCCGCCGAGGTCCTGGCGGACGGAACTTATTCGGCCGGAGTGGTCGGATACAAATCCACCCAGATTCCGGTCGAGCAGATGCTAAGTCTGGCAAAGATAAACGGCCGGTGGTACATCACTGGCATTTTTGACAGGTCGGCCAGGCTTAACACCTACGTCAATCAACACTTAAACTCCTATGAACAAATTTAAGCTTCTAGCGTTAACAGCACCCCTGGCGGTAATCGTTTCGCTGGCATTCTTCAATAATGCCGCGCTGGCCAACTATACGGATGAAATTAATGGCCAGATCGTTCAAGTAACATGGGCAGGGTATGTGAATGGCCAACCAACGTTTAATGTTACTAATCTATCAACCACTCCGCCGCAGTCACTTACTGGGGTTGTTGGAACAATAAATCCTACTACAGGCAGGGGAACCCCGACCTTAACTACTAGCAATCAAAATACTCTAGGTGTGTCCGGCAACGTTACGCCTCCGACTAACTACGGGTTAAACCAGGTTACCGATTCCAGCGAGAACCGGACGCAGACATTTTGTCAGACAACTTCTGTTCAGGGGGTTTGCGGAACCAATGGACTACTACAGGGATACCAAGTTCAGGCCCCTACTGGGACTGGCACCAACTTGGCGCTGGATCAAACCACGACTTTAGCCCAGGCAATTGTGATTGCGGCGAGAGCTAAAGGTTTGTCGATAGCCTCGACTACCGGAGCTAATTGGAGTGCGGCCGCTTTAGCTGAAGCGCAAAGTTTGGGAATTAATACCTCAAATTCGGGAAACACGATAACGGCCGCGCAGGCCAATGCTATTTTCGCAGCTTTCGGCATAACCGGATTTCAAGCTTCGTCCACTAATCCGAACGCTCCTCTGACAAGAGCTCAGTTGTTTAATGCGATTACACAGCTGACCGGTGGAGCCGGCGGTACGGGAACCGGCGGTGGGACTGGTATTGGTACCGGAATCGGAACCGGCATAGGAACGGGGGGTGGAACCGGCGGCGTAACGCCTACACCCACTCCGACTCCGTATTGCGTGTTTAGCGCAAACCGCACCCGCATCTTGATTAATCAAAGCTCGACTTTGACTTGGTCCTGCTACAACTTGGATTCTTGCACGATGACGCCGAATCCGACTACTGGAACCGGCACAAAGACGTTTGCGATCTCGGGATCTGCGTCGGTCCAGCCGCAAGCCAACACTACCTATACCTTGAAATGCACCGGCCAATTTGGATCGGTGAGCGCGAATGCGACTGTAGATGTCTATCGAACCAGCATTCAAGAGAGCAGCCCGACCTCGTTCTTGGGCAATGTAAAAAATTGGGTGGCAAATAACCTGGGGTTTGGCGTAGGCACCGCCAACGCTCAGTGAATTGGTAACTGACTATGAATGGGAAGAGGCAGTCACTATGTGACTGCCTCTTGTGGTTCTATGCTACTGACTAGGGTTGGGATAAGCGATTGAGATGTTGCCGTCTCCCCGGTAAAGAACTTGCGCTCCCATCGCTTCAGCGACGAGGCGCAGAGGAAGCATTGTTCTACCTGGAGGGACGATGAACGGTTTGACGTTCGGATTCTGATCAATTGGAACGTCTTGCCCGTTCACTACCGCCGTGTTGTCGCCGATACGCAGGGTTACCGAGTTTCCCCCCTGCGTGATCGAGATGACTCCATCGGAATAGCTGATGGTCCCTCCCAGAGCTTCGACGATCGGGCGGATCGGCAGCATTGTTCTGCCGTCCAAGACGATCGGTTTAGCGTCCAGCTCCACGACAGTCCGCACCCCGTTCTTGGTGATAACCAGTTCCGGTGAGCCGATCTTCAAAGAAAGGTTGGTCGGAGTAACCATCATCAACGACGGATTTTGGATCGTGGCATCAGGGACGAAGACTTCAGCTGATGGGCCGTTGGTCTTGGTTTGCGGATTCCAGCTTGTCACCCAGAGATCTGTGCCTTGGTTGGAGGAGTCACGAGAGATGTTTGTGATCTCCAAGTTATATCCTCTGAGCTGTGGGATGGTGGGGATTGTTGTCCAATTCCATCCGCTGTTGTCCGAGATTGACAGGTGTTGGAACCCGCCAACCAAGTCGCTGTAAACGACTCCGGGCCACTTTGGATCGAATGGAGAGTCGTTTTCGCTCGTGTACCACCGAACTTTCTGCCAACTCCAAGTCCAGGATCCGTTGGAATAGGTTCCGACAATGAACGGATATAGTGGTCCGCTTACCGTAGGTAATAGGAAAACTTGGGGTAGATGCAGGTCCGTGAAGAAGAAGAGCATTCCGTTAACCGCTGGTTGTCCGGTTGTAAGCCAAGAGGTTGGCAGAATTTGCTCTGCGGTGATGTTCTGCCAGGTCGTGCCATCGTTGGTTGAAAAAGCAATGATGGGAGTATCCGCGTATCCGATCTCCGCTGAAACCCATTTTACCTCGAGACCTGGCACCGTAGGGACGCTTATAGGTCCGTTAGGACCTTGTATGAGGTGGCCAGGCTGGTTGTAGACAGGGGTAAACGGCGGCAATGACTGGACAATCGTCCAGGTTACTCCACCGGGTCCGGTCCAGGAGGTTGAGGTTGTGGAAGAAGTGGATCCGCCCTGCGCCTTGACGGACGTGCCGCCAAGGAAGATCAAGCAGAAAGCGACAATTGCCGCCAATGCCAGAGAAGCGATTCTCTTCATCATCAACGCCTCCTTTTGAGACTGAAATTGCACCCTAGTTCAGATTTGGGGTGCAAGAATATTAAAAGTATGGCCAGGAAAGGCGGTTTTTGTCAACTCCGCCGGGCGGCATATCCACTGTTGGATTCTATAAAAAACGGCGGATTATTGTTATACTTTCAGAGTTGCCGATGAATTAGTCGATAAATTAACAATCAATCAACGATGAATAAGAAAAAAATAGCGATCAACGGATTCGGTCGGATCGGGCGGCTGTTCTTCCGCCAGATTTTCGGAGACCCGGAAATAGAAGTGGCGGCGATTAACGACCTAGGGGATATTAACAACCTCGCGTACCTTTTGCAGCACGACACGGTTTATCGTAATTTCGACAAAAGCGTCTCGGTTCAGGACGGGAACCTCGTTGTCGACGGGCAGACCGTGAAGATTTTGCAGGTGAAGGATCCGGCCCAGCTTCCGTGGAAAGATCTGGGAATCGACATCGCGGTCGAAGCGACGGGCTTCTTTGAGGAATACGCTAAAGCCAAGGCGCACCTCGACGCCGGCGCCAAGCGGGTGGTTATCACCGCCCCGGCCAAGGATGCGGACGGCGCTGAAGGGAAAACCGTATTGATGGGGGTAAACGAAGGAGAGCTACAGACCGTGGTTCTTACTTCCAACGGCTCCTGCACCACCAACGCTTCTTCTCCGGTTATCCAGGTAATGAGCGAAAACCCGGGAATATTAAAAGCTATTCTCAGCACCGTGCACAGCTACACCTCGACTCAATCCATAGTGGACAGCCCCGCCAGGGGAAGCGATTACCGGAGGGGACGCGCGGCCGCCCAAAATATCGTCCCCTCAACGACTGGGGCCGCGGTGGCGGTTACGCGCGCCATTAAGGAACTGGATGGGAAGTTCGACGGCATAGCCTTTCGCGTTCCGGTTGTGACTGGATCGATCGCTGACATAACTTTCGTAGCCAAGAGGAAGACTTCGGTCGAAGAGATCAACGACATTTTCCGCAAAGCGGCGCAGGAACCGCGATGGCACGGGATATTAAAGGCCACCGACGAGCAACTTGTTTCTTCTGATATTATCGGCGATCCTTACGGAGCCATCGTCGACCTTGGATTCACCAAGGTTATCGACGGCGATTTGGTTAAGGTCCTTTCCTGGTACGATAACGAGTGGGGGTATGTCTCGACTCTGGTGAAACACGTAAAGAGCGTCGCCGCTCTGGCCTAGAAAATGAGCGAAAGGAGCTTGGAAGAAAGAATAAAGTCGCTAAGAGAACGCGGCTCGTCTGACGAGGAGATAGTTAAACTGCTCATCGCCGCAGGGTATCACGAGAGCGAGATTCGAGCTTCGCTGGAAGCGGAAAAACCCGAAGAAAAGGTAAGCGAGGTAATAAGCTTGCCGGCTCCGGCGGGCGAAGCGGTAAAAAGCCTGGCGATCAGCGCGCCTCAGGGAAAATATTTACCCGGCTTCGTCGCGCTTTTTTCAAATGCCATGGCTTTATACAAGAAAAACGTCTTGGCTTTGACGGAGGTTTATCTGCCGCCGGTGATTGCATTAGCTTTGGCGGTGATCTTTTTCGGCGCGGCGCATTCCACTTGGCCGGTTTTAAGGTTTATTTGGGGAATACTGGCCGGACTTGGATATGCTGTTTCTTTTTTCCTGGCTACCATAGCTGTCCTGGCTATGGCGACGATTCTTAATTCGGAGGGCATGAGCAGCGGGGAGGCGTATTGGCGGTCGCTGAAAAAAATGGGGCCGTACTACTGGATTCTCCTTCTGGAATTTTTAATCACCCTCGGCGGGCTAGTGATGGGAGTGCTGCCGATGATAATTTTCGGTGTCTGGTTTTCCATGGCAATTTTTTTATTTGTCGACCAAGAACAGCGTGGGATTAACGCTCTTTTGCGGAGCAAAGAATATGTTGCCGGTTACTGGTGGGGAGTGTTCGGCAGGACGCTGCTTATGGCCTTGGTTGTTTTAATCGTTGAAGCGATAGTCGGCAGCGTGGCCGGGATTTTCGGCCAATCGGCGAATTACACAGTCAGTCTGGCGCTGCAGCTGGTAATCGCCCCTTTCTCGACGGCATTTTCCTACTCGATATATCGAGCGTTAAAGGAGATAAAGCCGGAATTGGCCGGGGAGCCGGTGAAGGGCAATAGAAGTTTCTTTTTGTTCAGCGCCTGGCTCGGCGTAATATCTCCGCTCATAATCCTTTCGCTCGCGGCTATAATCGCGGGGCATTACGGCCGATTGCCTTTGTGATACAATTAAAACGTAAAAGGCCCAACATAAATGTAGATTAATATGGATAG
>JAJZPD010000017.1 GCA_021811305.1 bacterium | reverse complement strand
GATCTGCGGCAATCCGGAAATCTATCCGGAAATGCCGATTGCCGGATTGCCGCGAAAAACCGCATAAATACTGCATCCGGAAACAATCCGGCAAAGAATTGCCGGATTGCCGGATTTCCATGTGTAAAACATTTTGATTAAAGTGTAAAACATTTGTTTTATGGCTTTTTCGGAAAATATAGTGTTTTACTGGATTTTTTGCTGTTTTGCTATTTTAAATGTTTCACGTGAAACATTTTTGTTAAAAAGGCGGGTTTTAAGACAAATTGTTTCACGTGAAACATTTTCGTCCAAAACCCGGTTTTTTGTCGATTTTGTTTCACGTGAAACATTTTAGTCAATTCCAAAGACAGCTAAGAGATCTAAGATTGTTTCACGTGAAACAATTTGGTTAAAAAAGCTCATTCTAGAGTAATTTGTTTCACGTGAAACATTTTTCCTTAAAACCCCTGTTTTTGTTACTTTTGTTTCACGTGAAACATTTTTACTCAAAAGGCGGGTTTTGCGGCTAATTGTTTCACATAAAACTCCACAGGTTTATGCCCGTGACGTCGCTTCACACACTTCGCCTGGCGAAACCCTCCGAAGCTATCTTTCTTCGCTAAAGGTTATGAAGGATACTACTATCCATAGATTCACCCATGAGCGCAAGCCCGCGGCTTTCTGCGAAGGAGGGTGAAACAAAATTGATAAAAATATAAAATATAAGAGATGATCGATCGTAAAGTTTTAGGGATGGCCGGAGAAAAATTAGCTGCAGTTTATCTAAAATTAAACGGACACAAAATAATGGCCAGAAATTTTCGTAAGCCTTGGGGAGAGATCGATCTTATCTCAACTTCACCGGATGGGACTTTGGTCTTTACTGAAATTAAATCCACGCTTATCGAGGAGGCGGATAAGGCTCCGTCTCCATCCGACCATATGAATTTTAAAAAGATCAGAAACTTACGCCGATCAGCAGAGTTTTTCTCCAACAAGTTTCCCGAGTTAAGCAGACACGGCTGGAGGATCGATTTTATTTCTATCCGCATTCCGGAGGAAATAGTTGGAAAGGGCAACCTATACCCACCCTTGCTATTGACAAGATTATTAAAATGTTGCGAAGTGGAGCTCTGGGAGAATGCTGTTTAATCTCTTACTTTTGCTTTGCTAGATGAGTTTGGTTTTCGCCTACAACGTCTCGCTGCTTGCAGTATGTCCTCGCCGCACCGCTTGCAGTACGGTAGTTTATTTTTATCCAACTTCGCCGGCCTCTTGCCGAAGAGTTTTGTCTATGCTTAAATATTGGCGACATGCCTAAGATTAAATCTGCGAAAAAAGCCTTGCGGCAGAACGTGCGCCGGAAGAAGCTCAATTTAGAAGCAAAGAAAAAAATACGCCGCTCGGTTAAAGCCTACCAAGGATCACTGAAGGCCGAAAGCAAAGAGGAAGCGAAAAAATCTCTCGCTTCAGTTTATCAGTCGCTGGACAAAGCCGCTAAGCGCGGAACGATCAAAAAAAATACCGCCAGCCGCTTAAAGTCGCGCTTGGCCAAGAAAATTAATAAGTAGAGGAAAGGACGTAACTAAGCAGCGCCTCCTCGTACTCCAGGCCCCCTCGCTTAACCGAAAGGTCGTAACCAGCCAGCTTTTTTAGCTGGCTGGTTTCTTTAATGCCGAAGCTAAGCATATTAAAAACGTACGCCGAATCATCTCCTCTTTCGTCCAGAAGCCGCTCCAAAGCGATTATTTTTTTCTTCAAATCTCCTCCGTATTTTATGGCGCTGACTAAGTTATAAAAATCTCCGCCCCCCGCTTCTTTCTGGACCGATCCGCCAAGCGCGATTCTCCCTATCTCGGTCGACAACCCCCAGAGGTCCTTGCCCCAATTTTCTTTCAAATCGACAATCGCCTCGCGTGTTAGATTGACGCTTTGCGCGGCCGACTCGCTTTTTATGAATTCGTCCAGCTGCTTATCTGTAAGCTCCTCGAAGGATTGGCTAAGCTTGGCGTTTTTCAAAAGAAAGGCGAACGGCGCCGGAGGCTTCGTCGCTTCGTTTAAAACCACCACCACCTCCTCGTCGCCGGCGATCTCGCCTTTAAAAAAATTTTTTACCAGTTTATCGTCGGGAGAGACATAGGCACCGCTCACCACCGCCAGTTTTTTCGCCGCAAAGAGCGACCGGCTCCGGCAAAAATCCGAGAGTGCCGCCGCAGCTCCGGACGCAGTTAAGTCAAAAAATTCGCGGCCCAGCCCACCGTTCTTCCTTTCAAATTCAGTTATTATCTCGCGCAGCTTCTTTTGGCGTAGGTAGGAGTTCGGGCCGTAAAGAAGGATGATCATTATCTTCTTTTGTTAAGCAAAGCTTTAACAAACTCCAAAAAGAGCGGATGCGGACGCATCGGATTGGAGGTAAATTCCGGGTGAAACTGCGTCCCCAGGAAGAAAGGATGAACCTTCTTCGGAAGCTCCATGATTTCCATCAGCCTACCGTCGGGCGAGGTTCCGGAAAAGACGGCTCCAGCCTTCTGCAAATCCGCGATATATTCGGGATTAACTTCGTAGCGATGGCGGTGCCGTTCGCTAATCTCCTTTTTCCCGTAAGCTTTATAAGCAATTGTCCCCGGATGCAGTTTGGCGGGATAGGCGCCGAGCCGCATGCTTCCGCCCATTTCTTTAGCGGCGATCTTCTGCTTCTGTTCCGGCATGACGTCAATGACGGGATACTTGGTTTTGGGATCCACCTCGACGGTATTGGCCGCCTTCCAGCCTAGCCGCGAACGACTCAACTCCACTATCGCCAGCTGCATTCCGTAACACAAGCCAAAGAAGGGGATCTTCCTCTCGCGGCAGTACTTGATCGTTTTTATCTTGCCCTCTACGCCCCGGGCTCCAAAGCCGCCGGGGACGATTATTCCGTCGTAGCGGTTAAGGTCCCCGGGGTTCTCCGCGTCGACCCACTCGATGAGCGGCTTGGCTTTCAAGGCGTAAGCCGCGTGCTTAACCGCCTCAATGACCGAGATGTAGGAGTCAGCCAACACAAAGTCTCCGCTGCCAAAATACTTGCCGACGACGCCGATGCGCACCGCCTTGGTGGAAGAATGGATTTCGCGGCTAAGCCTGCGGAATTCCTTTAGATCCTTTTGCCGCGGGCGGAGATTCAGTTTCTTCAGAAGGCGGCCGCTGATGTTGTTGTTCTCAAAATTAATCGGAATGTCGTAAATGCTCTCGGCGTCGGGAGCGGAAATAACGTCCTCCGTCTGGATGTTACAGTTGAAAGAAATCTTCTCGCGGCGCTTCTGATCTATCGGCACGCTCGCGCGGGCAATAATAATGTCCGGCTGCAATCCCGCTGAATTGAGGGTGCGGACCGCATACTGCGTCGGCTTGGTTTTTAACTCGCTGTCCTTGCTTAAGAATGGAAGGTAACTGATTAAGGCCAGCACGACGCTCTTCGGATCCTTCAGTTTCAGCATGCGTACCGCCTCCAAAAACAAGATGTTTTGGTACTCGCCGACCGTGCCGCCGATTTCCACAATGACGATCTCGGCGCCGGCCAGCTTGGCGGCGCGATTAATGCGGTCGATAACCTCAAGCGGGATGTGCGGCACCACTTCCACGCACTTTCCGCCGTAATATAACTGCCTCTCTTTATTAATAACCGACAGGTAAACGCTGCCGGTAGTCATATAATTGGCGCCGGTGAGGTCGCGGCCCAAGAAGCGTTCGTAGTTTCCTAAGTCTTGGTCGCACTCCGTTCCATCGTTTAAAACGAAGACTTCACCGTGCTCCACGGGATTCATTGTGCCTGCATCGACGTTGACATAAGGGTCGACCTTGATGGCCGTCACTTTGAATCCTCGCGACTGCAAAATAGCCCCGATCGAGGCTGAGGCCACTCCTTTTCCGACTCCAGACATCACTCCACCAACCACGAAAATATACTTCATATCTCCAGTTTATACGGAAGCGAATAAAAACAAAAATAGGTTAAAAACGCTTATAAACAAAGGCTTTATCGGCCTTCTCCCCAAAAACATTTTGGACGGATTTATTTCTGGCAAACCGGACAGAAAGAAGAGGTCCTCCCTCCGATTTTTATGGAAACGATAGGTGTGCGGCAGCGGCGGCAGGGCGTAGCAGATAGGCCGTATACCAACCTCCGCTCCCCGTATCCACCTTTCCTACCGCGAAGATCTCTGAAGTCGGAGAAGGATGTCCCGTGCACTTTGACGGCCTCGCGCAAGATCGAGCGCATCGCCTTATAGATTCGCCCCGCCTCCTCCTTGGACAGCTGGGCGGCTTGGCGGCGCGGGTCGATCCCGGCCGCATAAAGTATCTCGTCGGAGTAGATGTTGCCTATGCCGGAGACGATCGCCTGATCCAGCAAAACCGTTTTGACCGGCTTATTCTTATAGATTCGCCTTCGAAACTCGGGGAGCGTCAGCGAGGGCGAGAGAGCGTCGGGACCGAGCTTGCCAAAGTACTCCAGTGCGCCAACCTCTTTCTCCGGGCCAAAAAGCAGTTTTGAAAATTTTCTGGCGTCGGACAAACCAAGCATCTCGCCGTCGGCGAAAGCCAGGATGAGGTGAAGGTAGGAGTTGACCTTCTCGACCATCGGCCCGGAAGAAGCAAGCGGGCGCGGGCGAAGGCGCGAGTTTTTCGAGAGCGCCCAGCGTCCCAGAAGGAAGTGCCCGGTCATTCGAGGATGGACGACGAACAAAAATTTTTTCCTAGAGCGCGAAAGTAGAAATAAAATATTCTTTCCGCGTCGCGAAACCGCCTCGATCCTGGTGCCGGTCAGCCTGCCCAGTTCCGGTAATTTTCTCTTGGGAAGATCGGACCAGACGAAGGAGATCCTTCGGCCGACGACGGCTCGGCGGAGGTCGTTAACCATCGTCTGCACTTCTGGCAACTCCGGCATATGAAAATCTTACACTAAGTTAATAGTCTCTTTCGGCGGAATAAGATTGGGATCGGTCGGCAACGTGAAGAAGAAAGTGGTCCCGCGGCCCAAGGTCGACTCAGCCCAGATCTTGCCGCCGTGCCTCTCGATTATGCCTTTGGTCATATACAAGCCCAACCCCGTCCCTTCGGTCTGCTGGCTTATAGCGTTAGGCGCCCGGAAGAATTTGGTGAACAACTTGTTCAAAGAATCGGGCGGAACGCCGATTCCCGTGTCGCTAACGCTTATTAAAAGGTACGGCTTGTCTTTTTGCCGCTCGATCTTTACCGTCACGCTGCCGTTCGGCGTATTGTACTTGATGGCATTATCAACTAGGTTGGTCAGCGCCAAGCCGAGGCGGTTCGGGTCGATACGCGCCGGGACAGACTGCTCCGCCCCGTGGTCAAAATAGAGGCTTACGCCGTAAGTCTTCGCGACCGGCAGCATTGTATTAAGCTGCGTATTAATAAACGCCACCATATTAACGTCCTCGAAGGAGTAACCAAGCGCCCCGCTCTCCATCTTGGAGACGTTCAGGAGGTCGTCTACGGTCTTCAGCAGCTTTCCCGAGACCTGCATCGCGGTCGAGGCCAAAGCTTTAGCGCTTTCGCCGGCTTCCGGGTCGGAAACGATGCTTTGTAGCGACCAATTAATGCCGGTGAGAGGCGTGCGCAGCTGGTGGGCGGTAACGGTCGCAAATTCCGATTCGGTTTTGGCCAAAGAAATCTCGGCAGTGCGATTATGCACGATTTTCATAAAACCGATGATCTGCCCTGATGCGTCGAACAGCCGGTCGGTAGTAACCCGTAAGTCCAAGTTGGGATCAGTAAAGGAAACGTCGACTACTTGGGGATAGGCGCCGACCTCCGATCGCCAAACAACCAGCGGAGCTAGCGAAGGAAAAATGGTTTGCGCCAACACGCGCCACTGCGGCTCGCCGGCCAATTCCGGACCGAAAATTTTATTCAAAACATCGTCCCTTTTGACATTAAATATCGCTTCAGCCGAGCGGTTAAATATTTTTATGCGGAACTGTTCGTCGTAAAAAATAACGCCATCGCGCAAATTGGAAATAATGTTTTCCATTCTCCGCGAAGAGGCGGAAATCTCCAGGTTTAGTTTCGTCGTTTGGTAGCTGCTCAAAAAAACCACCAGCCAAATAACGAAGGTTACGGAAAAAACCACCCAGTCCGATGAGTTAAATAAAACCAGGACCGCAGAAACGACCAACAGAATCAACGCCAACCAAGCGATACGCATTCCGGGCAGGCGCAAATATTTCTTTAATTCGTTCAATTTATTCATCAACCGAAAATCTTTAAATCAGTTTAAGGCTTATTTAAAAATACATAAAGGCTCGCGCTACTCGCTGCCGAGGCGCGAAACAAGGCTGGCAAACCCGAGGCGGCTTAAATATTCAGCGATCTTTTTTTTGTCCAATTTAAAAGAGAGAGCGTTGAGGCTGGCGTCGAGTTCGATCTCTTCCAGTTTGGCCAGTTTTTTGGAAAGCAGCGCTTGCTCCTCGTTCCCTTTTAGCTTTTCCGCGATCTTGCTTTCGCTGATGCCTATCTCGCGGAATTGCTGAATTAGATTTTCGACCGAGCCGTACTTTGCGATAAGCTGAGCCGCGGTTTTCGGCCCGACCCCCGGAACCCCGGGGATATTGTCCGACTGATCGCCAACCAACCCCTTATAATCGGGGATCTCCTGCGGAGAAACGCTGAATTTTTCCTCCACTTTAACGGCGTCGTAAATGACGGTGTTGCTGATCCCCTTAACCGGCGCCTCCACTTGTATCCTGTCTCCCTCCACTAGCTGCAGAAGGTCTTGATCGCTCGAGAATACGAGAATCTTAAGATTGGCGCTGCCCCTGAACTTCCTAACCAGAGAGGCGATGAGATCGTCGGCCTCGTATCCGGGTTTCTCGAAATAAGCGATTCCGAAGTTTTGAAAAAGTCCGCGCGCCGCGATAAGCTGGCTAACCAGCTCTTCCTCGACCTTGGGGCGAGTCGCTTTGTAGGCGGCGTATTCGCGGCTGCGCCGCGTCGGCTCCGGGCGGTCGAAAGCCGCGGCCAGGTACTCGGGATGACGCTCTTTAATAATCTTTAGCAGAGCTCCGGATAATCCGTAGAGCGCACCGGCCGGACTGCCGTCTTTAGCGGTCAGGGGCGGCAGAGCGTGGTAGGCGCGGTGCAAAAACGAATTGGCGTCAATCAGGAGAAGAAGTTTTTCGTTTTCCATTTTTAATATTGATTTTTATTATCCTCTCATTTTCCCCTTTCCCGTGGTAAAAATCCAGGCGAATCCCGTTTTTGGGCAGCGCGCTTTTTACTCGATCGGCCCATTCGATTAACACTAGGTTACCGGGATCGGAAAGTATCTTGGAAAACCCTAAAGCGACCAATTCCTCTTTGTTCTTCAAGCGGTAAGCGTCCAGGTGGTAGAGTTTTTTAAAAGGAAATTTTGGGTTGCGTAGTTTGAACGAGCGCAGCAAAAGAAAGGTTGGGCTGGAAACGCGGGCGCGCACCCCGAGCGCCGCGGCCAGCTGCTTAACGAAAGTCGTCTTGCCGGAACCGAGGTCGCCGATCAAAGAGACAACGGCAGCCTGCCTGCCGCGCGGGCGCTTCCGCAGAACCTCGGCCAAGGATCGCGCCGCCGCTCCGGTGTCGCTAAGGCTGTTCGAGCGGAAAATCATCGTCTTCTTGTTTAGCTAAATGATCGAGCGCCGCCTCCTCCAGCACGCGGCCGGCCGGCGTCCGTTTTAAAAAACCTAACTTCATCAGGTACGGCTCATAAATCTCCTCGATCGCCCCCTGTTCCTCGCCGCTGGCCGCGGCCAGCGTCTTTATCCCGACCGGACCTTTTTTAAACTTGTAAGCCAGAAGTTCTAAGAGCCGCCTTTCCACCGGCTCCAATCCAAGCTCGTCCAGCTCCAGCATCCGCAAAACCGCGCGGGCAATGGCGGCGTCGATTTCATCCGACTGGTTAACCGCCGCGTAGTCGCGCGCTCTTTTTAAGAGCCGGTTGGCGGTGCGCGGAGTAAAACGCGAGGCTCTAGCCAAAATTTCTAAGCCTGCCGGATCCGCCTCGACGCCCAAAATCTTGGCCGACCTTTTTAAAATCTCTTCGATTTCGTTCTCGCCGTAAAAATCCAGGCGGAAAATCGCGCCAAAGCGGGAGCGCAGAGGAGCGGAGAGCATATTAAAATGCGTGGTCGCGGCAACCAAAGTAAATGGAGGCAGATCGATCGAGACCGCGTGTGCTCCGGTGCCTTTGCCAATAAGGATGTGCAGCCGGCGGCTCTCCATCGCCGGATAGAGAATCTCCTCAGCGACGGGATTCAGGCGGTGCGCCTCGTCCACAAACAAGATTTCCCCCTCCTCCAGTCCGCTTAAGAGCGCGGCGAGGTCCCCCGGTTTTTCAATCGACGATCCGGTAATCACCCGGAGCGGCGCGCCCATCTCCTTCGCCACCAGGGTCGCAAGGGTCGTCTTGCCTAAACCCGCCTGGCCGTAGAACAAAAGGTGGTCTATCGCCTCGCCGCGCAGCTTGGCCGCCTTAATAATCAGCTGCAAGTTTTCCTTAATCTTCTCCTGGCCGACATACTCCCCCCACTGGCCGGGACGGAGCGCCGAATCCATCGCCCGCTCGTCGATCTCCTTCTTTTTCACGCTTATAGCTTACGCCATCCGCCATTAAATCGCCACCGCTTGCTCCCCTTGACAGAAAATTAATAATATGTTAGCTTGAGTGCATAAGAGTATAAGTCTGCGGGTTATGGAGATGGTCTTAGCTCTAGGACGGATTGGCTCCGGCTGGGCCGCTCCTCGGAACATCTCCTAACTTCTTCTTTATTGAAGATCTATACCCAATAGCCCGCAGGCTTATGCTCTTATACTTTCCATTCGATCGGGCCGGTTATTCTTTCCACCTCCTCCACCGTCGTCTCTCCCGCTAAAACTTTTAGCAGCCCGTCGGCTTGCAACCCAACCATTCCCGCCGCCTTGGCGGCTTTTTCCATTTCACCCTCGGTCGCCCCTTTGTTAACCAGCTCTTCAAACGCGTCATCGACTTCCAAAAACTCGAAAATGCCGACTCTTCCCTTGTATCCGCCCTCGCACTCGCTGCAGCCGGCAGCGGAAAAGACTTTTATTCCTTCCAATGATGGTTTATCCACTTTCACGGGCACCACTGATAGGAAGGCGGGGATTTTATTCTTTTCCTCTTCGCTCAATTGGCGCTCGGCCTTGCACTTCGGACAAAGAAGGCGAACCAGCCGCTGCGCCACAATTAAATCCAAGGCCGGACCGATAATGCGCGGATTGACGCCGAGATCGATTAGACGGGGGACGGCTCCGGCGGCGTTATTGGTGTGCAACGTCGAAAAAACCAAGTGGCCGGTCAGAGAGGCGTGCAGACTTGTCTCAGCCGTCTCTTGGTCGCGGATCTCGCCCACCAGGATTACGTCCGGGTCCTGCCTAAGGATGGACTTTAGTCCGTTGTTAAAATCATAATTGCCGGCCTTATCGACCTGGGTCTGCTCGATTCCCGCCAAGCGATATTCAATCGGATCCTCGATGGTGATAATCTTCAGTTCCGGGTTCTGCACCTCCTTCAAGAAAGCGTAGAGACTGGTCGTCTTGCCGCTGCCGGTCGGGCCGGTCACAAGGATCATTCCGTTAGGCTTTTTCAGCTCTTGATTGATCAGCTCGCGGTCGTCCGCCCGCAGCCCCAGATCGTCCAGTTTCAGCGCGATCGTCTTCGGATTCAGTATTCTCACTACCACCATCTCGCCGAACTCGGCCGGAATGGTGGAGACGCGGGCGTCGATCGTCGTGTCCGCCCTCTTCATAGAAAACCGCCCGTCCTGGGGGGAGTTAACGACGTTTATCTTCAGCCCGGAGATGAGTTTTATCCTGCTCAAAATCAGGTCGTAGATGTGGCTGGGGACGATGATTAAATCGTAAAGGAGTCCGTCCAGGCGGAAGCGAAGCCGCGCCCCTTCGCGGCTGGTTTCGAAATGGACGTCGCTCGCATCCAGCTCGGTGGCCAAGGAAAAAATAAGTTCGGCTGTCGAGGTAGTTGAATAGCCGCTTCCGCTCCAGCTTACCGCTTCCGCTTTAAGCTTTTCTTGGGCCTGGGCTAGGGTAGAAACTCCGAGCCTCTGAATCGGCAGCTCGTTTATAAGATCGCGTTCCCCTGGATTATTCTTTCCCGCCTCGGTCATTTGTTATATAATACGCGCGAAAAAAGATTTTAGAAAATAGCAGCCGCCTCCGCGGATGAATCAACCTCTCAAAACCCATGTCCGGACACAGCAAATGGTCTCAAATCAAACACAAAAAAGAGGCGACCGACAAAAAAAGAGGTGCCCTCTTCTCCAAGCTCGTGCACAACATCCGCGTAGCCGCCAAAGACGATCCCAACCCGGAGTTTAACCCCAGGCTGCGCACAGCGATATTGAAAGCCAAAAGCGAGGGAATGCCCCAGGAAAACATCGAGCGGGCGATCAAGAACGCCTCCGAGGCCGACGAGTTGGAGGATATTTTAATCGAAGCTTACGGTCCGGAGGGCTCGGGGATAATCATCGAGGGCGTCACCGATAACAAGAATCGCACGATTAACGAGTTGAAGTCCCTCTTCAAAGATTTTGAGGTTAAGCTTGCGCCGCAAGGAAGCTTATTGTGGTCTTTCGAGCGCACCGATGATGGATATAAGCCGAAATTCCCGATCCCTGTTTCCGAGCACGCCAAGGAGAAAATAAACAAGTTGGCGGAGGAGCTGCGGGAAAGGGAAGATATAAACGAGGTTTACACTAATATTTAAAATATGGTGATTTTGGGCCTTGACCCCGGGACCAGCCGCATTGGCTACGGGATTATTGAAAAAGAGGGACAATCTTTGCGCTACCTGGATTGCGGCGTATTCGAAATAAAGGATTCGGGGCGCGGAGAAAAGCTGGAGATGCTGGAGAAGCTGCTGCTGCGCCTGATTAAAAAATATCGCCCGGGGCTGGCGGTCGTTGAATCGCTTTTTTTCTCGAAGAACAAAAAAACCGCTATTGCTGTCGCCGAAGCCCGGGGTGTCATTCTCTTGTCGCTAGCTAAACAAAAGATAGGATTTTTAGAGGTGACGCCCAACGAAGCAAAGGCAACTGTTTCTGGTTGGGGTGGAAGCGGGAAAGAAGCGGTTAAGAAAGCAGTTTTTCTTCTTTTAAAAATCAGGAAAATGAAGGTTTTGGACGACGCCACGGATGCGCTGGCTATAGCCATAACCGGGGCGATCCGCTACCGGAAGCCGGTTATTGACAGAATATAAATGTCTTTTATACTTGCCTTGTTAAATTAGAAAATAAAAAGGTCGCGAAAAAAACGATCCAATCAATGACCGTCGAACTTAAAAAATCGGAAGAGGATATCTACTCTTTTTTAGATGATGACTCGGAAGATGAGGGACTATTAAACGAGGAGGAGGAGTGGGACGAAGATGAAGAGGATGAAGACGAAGACGAGGAGGAAGGAGACTCTTTTGAAGAAGAGGAAAAAAAGGATTTAAACGAAGACGATCTGGGCGCCTTGGGTGGCGATGAGGAGGACGAGGAAGACGAGGACGAAGAGTTCCCCTACGGCCGCGAGACAGAGGAAGAAGAGGAAGAGGACGAAGAGTTATAATTAACCAAATGGTTTAGAAAGGAACGCTCCGCCACCACGGAGCGTTCCTTGGTTTTCATCTGCCTTTAATCGTTAAAATGAGATAATATTAAAAAGTACATTATGTGGTTTAAAAAAGCGGCTAAAATCAGCCTCTTAGTAATCATCGGGTTGGTCGCCTTAGGCTACGGCCTCTTCTTATACCTGGCGCAGGGCCTGCCGGACGTCAACGCCATCTCCTCAAATGTCATCGGCCAATCGACTAAAATTTACGACCGGACCGGTACGGTTCTTTTGGCGGACATAAACGCCAACAACAATCGGGCTATCGTCTCCGGCAGCGAGATCTCGCCTTACATTAAAAATGCCACGGTGGCGATTGAGGATCAGACTTTTTATACCAGTCCGGCCTTCGATCTAAAGGGAACGATCCGCGCCCTGGTGGTTGATATTATCGAGGGACGGCCGGCCGAAGGAGGATCGACCATAACCCAACAGCTGGCGAGAAATCTTTTTCTTACCCGGGCGGAGGATATTTTGAGAAAACTGAAGGAATTGATTTTGGCATTGCGCCTGGAGCGCCGTTATTCAAAAAGCCAAATCCTGGATATGTACCTGAATTATGTCCCTTACGGCCCGAACATCTACGGAGTCGAAATGGCCGCTAAAGATTATTTCGGCGTCGATGCAAAAGATTTGACGCTGAACCAGGCCGCCACATTGGCGGCGATGCCTCAGGCTCCGAGTTATTATTCGCCTTGGGGTAGTCATTTAAGCGATCTCCAGGTTAGAAAAAACCTGGTTTTGAAGAATATGGAGCAGCAGGGGTATATTACCGCATCCCAGCTAACACAAGCGGGAAGCGGGCTTCCAACCTTCCTACCGCCGATTCAAACCGGCAAGGCACCGAACTTTGTTAATTATGTCGAAAACTACCTGACTCAGGAGTACGGAGCTAATGCCTTGGAGGTTGGCGGATTGAATGTTATTACAACCCTGGATTGGAACGTCCAGCAGGCTGCGGAAACGGCGATTAAAAACGGGGTGACTCGGGATAGTCAGCTCTATGGAGGGAATAATGGCGCTTTGGTGGCCGAGGATCCCAAAACAGGGCAGATTTTAGCGATGGTCGGCTCAAAGGATTATTACGCGCCGTCTTACCCGGCGGGCTGTTCTGGCTTGAGCTGTGAGTTCCAGGGGCAGTTCAACGTAGCCACCCAAGGTCTGCGTCAGCCGGGATCTTCTTTAAAGCCGTTTATTTACATGGCTCTCTTTGAACAGGGATTTACTCCTCAGACCGTTCTCTGGGACGTCCCGACCGAGTTCACCACCGGAAATTCCTCCTGCCCTCCGGTGGTTAATTTCAACGTTAAAAATTCTGCCTGTTACCACCCGGTTGATTTTGAAAATTACTTCTCCGGACCGGTCAGCATCGCCTACGCCCTGGCCAACTCCATCAACGTTCCGGCGGTCAAAGCCTTATATCTACTCGGCATACCGAACGCCATCAAAACTCTCGACACCTTCGGCATCCACACTTTGGACAATCAGCCGAATCTCGGCTTGTCTCTTGTCTTGGGCGGAGGCGAAGTCCGATTGATAGATATGGTCAACGCATACTCGGCGCTGGCGGACAACGGCATTCTACATACTCCAACCGCTATTCTGAAAGTTACCGATTCCCAAGGGAATGTTCTGGAACAATATAACAACACTGGGACACAGATCGTTAATCCGGAATATTCCCAATTAATCAACAATATCCTAGCCGATCCCTCACTCCGCGCTCCTCTTTTCGGGGCAAGTTTAGACCAAACGACGGTTCCCGGATATCAGGTGGCTTTGAAGACCGGAACGACTAATAATTATGCCGATGCTTGGGCTTTCGGCTACACGCCGGACCTGGTCGCCGGCGTCTGGGCGGGAAATAACAATCACCAGCCGATGCACAGCCAGGGAAGCAGTATTTTGGCGGCCGTTCCGATGTGGCACGCCTTTATGTCGCAGGCTTTACAATATTTCCCTCCCGACACCTTTACCCGGCCGCAGCCACAATTTGTCAGTAATCCGATTTTAAAGGGTAATCTGGTTTCCGGGCAGTACCACAGCATCCTCTACTACCTTGGCCGGGTCAACGACCCGGAGTTTGTTAATTGGGAAACCGGAATAAATGTTTGGCTGCAGACACACACGGTGGATACTAATAAGTTCACTTTCATCAGCCCCAGCGAATTAAACAACCCCGCCCCGGCTCAAACCCAGCCGTCTCCGACCAATCAGCAGAGCAATATTCAGATAAAGCTGGATAATCCGCAAAACGGAACTTTTGTCGTCCAGCCGCTTAACATCACCGCCCAAATCTCCTCGCAATTACCTCTAGAGAAGATAGAGGTATACCTGAACAATAATTTAATCGACAGCCAATATAATAACCTCGGAAACAACTACACTTATACCGCCCAATTGAATAATTTAACCCTTAACCAACAGAACCTACTGGTAATACGCGCGACCGACTCGTCTGGAAATTATT
>JAJZPD010000016.1 GCA_021811305.1 bacterium | reverse complement strand
GCTGATAAATCGAAGATCTTATTCCTAAAGCTTTTAAGTCGCTCTGCAGCTCTTTTAAATCTTCCTGCCGGCCATAGAAAGAAGCCCGTCCTTTTCTCTTATCTCCGATAAAATTGGCCGTTCCGTCGCCGAAAAACAGTCCAAGTATCTTTATTAAGTATGGGACTTTAGGAGAGTCCGTAGTTAAGTCCAATAGCCCAGTTTTTTCAAACCAATTTAAAATTTGTTTTTGCCTGGATCCGGCATTGGACAGTCCCAACTCGGCAAACGCTAACTGCACTTTTTCCGCGCTGATTAGAACGGAAGGAGTCGGGCGCTCGTATTCGCAACCGACAAAAGGATAAATGATCACCTTATCCCCTTCTTTTACGTCTTTCGCCTCTTTCATTCGCTCGCCATCGTAAATCGGATGGTCTCCGGTGACTTTGATTAAAAAGCCTGAGCGGCTGCGAATAATATAAAGTTCATTGTTCTCATTCCGGGAAAAGCGATTATACGCCATCGCATCGATTAAAACTCTATCCTTTTTCCGCAACAAACCCACTCGCCCCCCGTCTGCTAAGTTTTTTATTTTTACGAAAGCGCCGAAAGGAAGTGATATTTTGGAATCCGGATGGAGGCAATTGATGTCGTATCCGATCCCTCCCGGCGAAATTACGCCTTCCTGCAAATTAAAAGCAGCCACTCCTCCGATAGGAAAGCCATACCCTTCATGCACGTCCGGCATGACCAGCGCGTGTTTTTCGATCCCTGGCATCGCCGCGACGTTGACCAGTTGGTCCAGCGACCGGTCCTCGATTATCTCGTCAAGCATCTCGGAAGAGGAATAGACTCTCGCCGGCACGCGCATATCCGGCCGGAAGCTTTTCGGTATCTCCCACAGCCAGTCGTGTATTTTTACGAGATCCGACTTCTTCATATATCGAAGACAATGTCCGTTTCCCACCGGCCCTGATCGTTTTTTACGATATTCGCCTCGTGGTAAGTAACGGCCTTGATGTCGTCGCCGAACTCCGAAATTTTCTCGCCGATGAGAGTCGCCCTCAAAGATGAGCTGGAAAGCTCGTCGAAAATTATTCGGCTGTAAGCCTCTTTGTAAGTCGAGGCTAATCTGACCAGCTCCCCGAGAAAATCAACCAGGAGTGCGGTGATATCGGATGAATCGACGGCCACTTCTCTTTCGACGCGGGATGATCCGGAAAGCGGCGAAGGCTTTAGAAATTCGAAAACGCCGCGCAGGCCATCGACGAAAAGCTCTTCAAGATTTTTTCCTTCAAGATGCAAGCGAACATCGGCTGTATGCTCTAAGAACTTGTAGCTCACCTTAGTTTCTTAAATTATACAACACAGGGAGCGTAAAATTAAAAGCACAAAAGGCAAAATAACGAAAATCCTAAATCCGAAATACTAAATCCGAAACAAATTCAAAATACCAAATCTCAAATTACAAACCCGTCCGTATTTGGGATTTGGAATTTGTAGTTTGTTATTTGTTTAGAATTTCGGATTTCGAGCTTAGGATTTGCCTAGCTACTAGCCGTTGTTTTTCGTTTTTAGCTTTTAGTTTTGCACTCGCCTGGTCGCTATTTTTCGCTTTTCGCTTTGAGCTTCTTTTATTCCTCCTCCGGCCCATCTAATTTCAAGGGCTCGATATCCATGCTTTCCCCGCCGATTTTCACCACATCCTTGTCGATTTTTTTGAACGAAGCGTAGCCCTTGTTATACGAACCAACGGCGCGGCCGAGATGCGTTCCGACGTCGCGGATGTACTTTTCATATTCGGCTAGGTGCCTGCTTAGTTCGAAAACCTTCTTCTTGATCTCCTCGGCCGATTTGTTGAACTCGATCTGCTTCAGCCCCTGGACCACGGTCTGCAGATAAGCTAGGAGCGAGGTCGGCGATACCACAATCACCCTCTTTTCGTGCACCGCGTACTCGATTAAATCGCGGGCGCTGACCGATCCGACTTTGTTGATCAAGAGATCGTAATATAACGCCTCGGAAGGTATGAACATAAAGGCGAACTCGATCGTTCCCTCCTCCGGCCGAACGTACTTAGACGTCTCATCGATGCGGTTCTTTAAATCGCCGCGCAGCGCGTCCTCCATCTTCTTCTTTTCCTCCGGCGTCCCGGCTTCCAGAAGGCGGTTGTAATTCTCCAGGCTAAACTTCGAGTCCACCGGTATTATCCTCTCCCCGTAGTAGATGACCGCGTCCACGATGTCCCCGTTTTTGAAAGGATGCTGCATCTCGTAGCTGCCAGGAGGCAAAACATTGCCCAAAACCGTCTCCAGATAGTACTCACCCAGGATGCCGCGCTGCTTCGGATTTTTTAAAACGTCCTGCAGGTTGCGGAGCTGGTCGGCGAAGCCCACTACCTGCCGGTTAGTCTCATCGAGCTTGGTCAAGCGCTCGGTCACCTCGCGAACAATGCGCGTGCTCTCTCCGAGCTGTGTCCGCGATATCTGCGAGATGTCGCCCAATTTAGCATCGATAGTCCGGCTAATTTCGCTGATTTGATTCTGTATTAAAAGAAGCGAGCTGTCGCCCGTCGTCCGCCGTCGCGAAAAAACCAGATAAGCGACCGCCGCCGCAATAATCCCGATAAGAATCCCTAAAAGCACCTCCATTCCACTCATCATACAGCAAAAAAGAGCTCTTGAGGCGAGTGCGCTTTTTTTTGACAAAACCGGCTTCCGGCTATAAAAGAATGGTGTTTGCTGCTCCAATAACCTTTAGGAGGGGGTAAGATGCTTTCGCAGAGGCTTGTGTTTTACGTGCTTCTCGCCCTAGCCTGCCTGGTAATTCCGACCTGGCTGATCGCGCTTTTGATTGGCGTCGCTCTCATCTACCTGTTTTTCGGCGGACCAAAGCTGCCCAAAAACACATAGAAACAGAGACTCTTCCGTCTCTGTTTTTTTATTTCGCTCCGGAGACGGCCGGGGTCGGAGACGCGCCCTCGGTCTTTCGGCTTTTCGGCGTAACCCAGAATCCCAGACGAAATTTTCCGCCGAGCATCAACCTGGTTTGTGATTCGAAAGCCGGAAGGGTGCCCAGAAGAACCATGTTGATCGGGGTTAACAGCCACTGGGCCGTATAGAAAACATAATGGTGCGCCTTGAACCACTGCGGCTTAGGCGGGAGAATGGACAAAGTCAGAATTCCGGACATGATCATTCCGAACGAACCGACCCACATTAAGTAGCTTGCGATGTGCGGAAGGCTGTAGGAGAGGAGCGTTTTATCGAACTCCTTTCCGCCAAGGAAAACCGGCAGCCAGCCCAAAGAAATTATCAAGGCGCTAGTCGTCCAGGAGTAGCCGCCGCTGAACTCGCTGTAAGCGCGGTAAATCTTGTCCTTCAATGGTATTTTCTTATTCTGCAAAAACCTGGTCACCACGTAAGGGAAGTTTTCGACACCCCAGGCCCAGCGGCGCTGCTGCTTGTAAAGGTTGCGCACGGTCTGCCAGAACTTCGGAGCGACGTTCACATCCATCGAAACGGGATACTTCAGCGGCACCACGCGCCAGTCGCCGTTGTAGTGAGTGAAAAGCTGCCAGAAGATATGGGAGTCCTCGGAAACGAAATCCGTATCCCAGAATCCCATCTCGGCCAAGGCCTTGAACGGCGTGGAGTGGGAGGAAAAAGTCACTAGGTGCTCGGGGCGCGACTGTTCCATCATCCCCCAGAAAGTGGTCGAATAGGCCATTACCCGCGCCAGCGCCGGCGAATCGAAGATGTTGTTGTTGAAGAAAGGGATCGGCTGGTAGCTGGAGCGCTGCGGGTGCGGAGCGGTAAGGAAAGCATAAGTCAGGATGCCGAAGTATCCCTTGGCGACCTGGGTGTCGACGTCGAAAACCGAGACCATCACCTTCTCATAATCGATCTTCAGCTCGTCGATCAAGAGGCGCTGCGCCTCCTTGCCGGCCCAGGCTTCGTTCGAGCCCTTGCCGGGTATCTCGTTCGGCAGATCGGCCGGATGAGCGGTAACTAAAAATTTATAGAAACGGCTGCCGTAGGCTTCCTCTATTTTCCTGCCAACCTCATTAGCCTCCTCCCCGGCGCGCTCCTCCTGGGCCAGAACGACCAACATCTTGTCCTTCGGATAGTCCGCCCGCAATAAATTTTCAAAACTCTCTTTAACCACCTCGAACGGCTCCTTGTACATCGGCAGGATGATAAGATGGTAGACCTCCTCCCAGCGGCCGGAAGTTTTGGGATCATTCTTCAGCTTGGCCAGCCAGTCGGTTTTCAAATTACGCTGCAGGTCCCGTCCGGCGGAATGCAGATGGAAATAGAAATAAATTGTCTTGAAGAGCCAGTAGGTATCGAACAAGATCATAAAAATCGCCACATAGAACGGGAAGAACTTCGAAGAGAGGACGAAAGCCGTAATCGTCGCCCAGGACATAAATCCCGGTATTATCTCGAAAAATCGGCGCAAACTCATAGGATTGGAATTTACATCTAAATTAAGTATATTACAATGGTAATCCGCATAGGACTTAAGCCCCCATCGTCTAGCGGTTAGGACAGCGCTCTTTCAAGGCGTAAACACCGGTTCGACTCCGGTTGGGGGCGCATTACCAAACAAACCTTAGCTCACGCGGACGTGGAGCTTTTTGCTTTTCTCGCGGCGGAGCTTGGGCAAGTGAATAGTTAGCACTCCGTTCTTCAAGGACGATTCGGCTCCTTCGGCGTCCACCTCTTGCGGCAGGATGATGGTGCGGGAGAACTTTCCCCAGAAGCACTCCTGAAAAAGGTAGTTGCCCTCCTCGCTCTCGCGCTTCTTTTGCCTCTCGCCGCGGATGGTTACCGATTCGCTGGTGGCGTCGATGTCGATATCGCCCGGTTCGACTCCGGCAATGGTTGATTCGACGACAAATTCCGAAGGAGTCTCAAAAACGTCGACCGTCAACTGCCCCTCCTCTTCGTCGGCAATGCTACCCCCGTTCTTTTCTATATTGATGCTTGTCATATTTAAGTAAATTTTTCTTTGATTGTTTTGATTATATCAAAGTCGCGGAAAAGGAAAATGGCGGCGATAACCAGAATCGCGCTCGGATAGATCGGCAGCCCGGGCGTCCCGAGTATCAGCCAATTGAAAGAAGTGTGCAAAAGCGTGGCCACCAACAGCCCTCTGGCTGTCCGTCCGCGGACGTAGTAATAGCCGACGAAGCCCGAGGAAAGAGCGTGCAGCAGCGTCGCGCCGATAAAGCGCAGGATAACCAAGTCGGGAATGGCCGAGGCGGTGGCGCCGGCCAGCTCGAAAAAATTTTCAATGGCGGCGAAGCCCAAGCCAACGCTTATGAGATAGATCATCGCGTCGATCGGCTCGTCGAAATACTTGTCGCGCCACAGAAGTAGCCTGGCCGAAAGAAACTTAGTCGTCTCCTCGACAAAAGCAAAAACCAATAGAGCGGCGATGGAAAAGTAGCCGATTCCCACTCCGGCGAAAACCCCTTTCAGCCAGAACTCGATGGCAATGGCCGAAGCCGATGAAAGAAATCCGCCGATGAGGAAGAACTTCAGTATTTCCGTCTTCGGTTCCGGACGAGCGGCATCTTCGCGCAGGAAGAAAAGGAGCCAAAACAAAGTCGGCAGGAACCCGAAGGCGGCAGCGATAATTAGTTTAATGGCTACCATTTTTCCGCGATCAGCAAGCTCCCCTTCTTGACGCCGGGCAGCATTCCCCAAACCTCTTCGGTCACAAACGGCATAAAAGGATGTAGCATTTTCAGCTGCTCTTTGAGCATCGTTAACAAAATCTCCAGCGCCGCCGCGCGATCGGCGGCGTCTTCTGAACTGAGGCGGGGCTTCAAAGACTCGATAACCTTGTCGGCGAAAACGTCCCAGAAGTAGTGATAGAGAGAATCGCCGGCTCGGTTGAAGTCGAAACGATCGATGTCGGCGGAAACCTTCTTCTTCAACTCTTTAATCTCCTTCAAGCGCTTGCGGTCGGCGGCCGTAAACTTCGGTTTAGCCTTGGCCGCGGAGTAATTCATTACCGCGAAGCGGCTGGCATTCCAAATCTTGGTGGCGAAATTGCGGTAGCCGCGGATCTTATCCTCGGACACCTTGATATCATTGCCCGGAGCCGAACCGATAATGAGCGACAGCCTCACGGCATCCGCGCCGTACTTTTCGCTCATCTCCAGCGGATCGATGGTGTTGCCCAAGGACTTACTCATCTTTCTTCCTTGCCCGTCGCGGACCATGCCGTGCAGATAAACTTTCTCGAATGGTATCTCCCCCAATAAATAGCCACTCATCAACACCATCCGCGCCACCCAGAAAAAGAGGATGTCGTATCCCGTCTCCAAGACGCTCGTCGGATGGAATTCCGAGAAGTCCTTGGTTTCTTTCGGCCAACCGAGAGTGGAAAAAGTCCATAAACCGGAAGAAAACCAGGTGTCCAGGGTGTCGCCGTCCTGCTCCCACCCCTCGCCCTTCGGCGGATTGATTCCGCAATAAGATTCGCTTTTCCGATACCAAACAGGGATGCGGTGCCCGTACCAGATCTGCCGGCTGATGCACCAGTCCCGTAAATCGTTTATCCAATGGAAATAAATCTTTTCGAAACGGTGCGGCAAGATCTCGATCTGGCCATTTTTGACCGCGGCGCGCATTATCTTTTTTAAGGTCGTCTTTTCGCCGCTCCTTATTCCCTTGATTTTAGACTTCGGCAGCACGAACTCCTTGTCCACGCTGACAAACCACTGCTCCTTTATCTGCGGCTCGATTCTCCCGCCGCCCCGCTGGTTCACCGCGACATTATGCAGGTAGTTCTCGTCCACTTTCCAGAGAAGCCCTTTGGCTTTGAATTTTTCCGCGATTAGGGGCCGGGCCTTGTTGATATTCATTCCGGCAAATTCACCAGCCGCCGGCAGCAGCTTGCCGTAAACGTCGATAATTTGCTCCTTATCCAGTCCGTGCCGCTCGGCGATCTCAAAATCAGTCGCGTCGTGCCAAGGAGTGATGGTCATCACTCCAGTTCCGAATTTCATATCCACCGCTTTGTCTTTGACAACCGTCGCGGTGATCGGCCCGTTAATCCACTCAATCCGCATGTTTTCCCCATCTTTATACTTTTTATAGCGCGGGTCGTCCGGATGCATCACCACATACTTGTCGCCGAACTTAGTCTCCGGCCTAGCAGTCCCGATGACAAACGGCCCGAACTTCAGATAATAGAACGGAGTCTTCTCTTCGATATATTCCAGCTCATCATCGGAAACGGTAGTCTGCATCTTCGGGTCCCAATTTACGATGCGCGATCCCTTATAGATCAATCCCTCGTCGTACATTTTTTTGAAGGCCGTGCGCACCGCCAGACTCCTCTTTTCATCTAAAGTATAGGCCTCGCGGCTCCAGTCCACCGACGAGCCCATTTTCTTCATCTGCCGGACGATCGTGTCGTGGCTTTCTTTGGCGAATTCTTCCACGCGCTTCAAAAACTCCTCTCGCCCGAGGTCATATCTCGTTTTTCCCTCTTTCTTATAAATGATACCCTCGACTTTCGACTGGGTGGCGATGGCGGCGTGGTCGGTTCCCGGCAGCCAAAGAGTCTTCAGTCCGCGCATCCTGGCGTACCTGACCATGATGTCCTCGATGGCCAGCATTGCCGCATGGCCGACATGAAGATTTCCGGTTACGTTTGGCGGTGGCAGGACGATGGAAAACTTCTTGGCGTTTTTTTTGACTATTCCTTTTTTAACGCAAACATCCGGATTGAAATATCCGGATTTTTCCCATTTGGCATAAGTTTTATCCTCCGAATTCTGGTAGTCGTATCTGGTGTCCATTAGAGATATATTAGAGGGAAAAGCGGAAAGCGCAAAGCTAAAAGCGGAAAGCGCAAAAGAACGATTCCAGCGAACGGCGTTACTGTTTTTCGCTTTTAGTTTTGAGTTTTGCGCTTAAATACTTAGATTGGCCTGCGCCGTTATTCTTCTTTTCTTGCCTCGCAATTTAGCCACGTATGCCGCGGCCGCCACCATGGCGGCGTTGTCGGTATTAAAACGCATCTCCGGCGCTAGAAATTTCATCTTGCGTTTTTTAGCCTCTTCTTTTAGCGCCTCGCGCAGCCGCTGATTGGCGGCTACCCCTCCGGAAAGGATAATGGATTTTGCCTTTGTCGCCTCAGCTGCCCGCATCGTCTTCTTTACCAGAACCTCGACCGCCGCCTCTTGAAAAGAGGCTGCGACGTCAGCTTTATCCTTTTCTTTTTTTGCGGGGTAATCTCGCAAGCGGTAAAGAACCGCTGTCTTCAGCCCCGAAAAGCTAAAGTCGTAGTTCTTCTGGTCGAGCATCGGGCGAGGAAAACGGATCGCATCGCCTTTTCCGATCGCTGACATGCGCTCGATCTCCGGACCGCCGGGATAAGGCAGATCCAGGAGCCTGGCCACTTTGTCATATGCCTCGCCTACTGCATCATCCCTGGTCTCACCCATTCGCCTCCACTTTTTTATTGACTCCATCTTCAGGATCATAGTGTGGCCACCGCTCACTAAAAGCGCTATTGCGGGGAAAACATCTTTCATCTTCAATAGCGGGGCATTTTTGGAAAGAAGGAAGCTGTAGATGTGCCCCTCCAGGTGGTTGACCCCGATCAGCGGTTTTTTATACTTCTTCGCCAGCTCTTTGGCGAAATTGACTCCGGTCCACAGAGCCGGCTCCAATCCCGGCCCGACCGTGATTGCCAAAAGTCCAGCTTTTTTTATATCAAAACCGTCTTTTTCCAGTTCCTCAAAAAGGATTGGCAGATTTTTCAGGTGCTCGCGCTTGGCTAGATTTGGAACCACGCCACCGAAGGGACGATGTATCTCGATCTGGGAAGAAACAACGCTGCGCAGCACCTTGAATTTTGGCGCACGTAGTCCCCCGCTCGCCTCCACGATCGCCAGCGCCGTTTCGTCGCACGATGTCTCAATGGACCAGATGATCATAGATAAAATTATATAACAAACCTTACCAAACTTAGCGCAAAACTAAAAGCTAAAAGCGAAAAACAATAACGTAGTTCTTTTGCGTTTTATGCTTTTCGCTTTGCGCTTCTATGGGTGCAAGAAAAACGCAACGGCCATTATGGCGTAGGCCATTAGAAGCTGCAGCCCCTCCAGCCAGTTGCTCTCGCCGTCTTGGATTACCAAGTTGGTGATTAGCACCGAGAGAACGATAGCGACCAGCTCGAAGGCGTTGAAGACCAGGCTCATCTGCGCCTTAAAAAACAGGCTGAAGAGGACTAAAACCGGAGCAACAAAAATCGCAATCTGTGTAGCCGAACCGATAGCAATATGTAGAGCTAAATCCATGCGGTTTTTAACCGCGGTCACGATGGCCGAGGTGTGCTCCGCAGCATTGCCAACGATGGCAATCAAAACCACACCGATGAAAAGCGGCGTCCAACCCAGAGTATGGATAGCCGGCGCGATACTGCTAACCAAGATCTCGCTCATC
Organism: bacterium; assembly: GCA_021811305.1. GTDB lineage: Bacteria > Patescibacteriota > Minisyncoccia > UBA6257 > Colwellbacteraceae > JACWAO01. Next base: position 5,782 of record JAJZPD010000016.1, on the reverse strand, counting down.
CAGGATACCGCCGCGGTGGCCAGAGCCAGGATTACCAGACTTTTCCGCATGCTCCACTTCGGCTCCAACTCGATAACCTCGTCCTCGTAAAGATGCCGGTGGGTGCGCAAAGAAAAAAGCAAGCTGGCCCCGTAAACCGCCAGCATAACGATCGAGACGAAGACGCTTAAGTCGGTAACCCTGCCTCCCCCGGCCAGCGGCGCCGTTTGGACGAAGATGGCCGGCATCACTAGAGCTATGACGGCCAAGAGCATGGTTGAACTGGCTGCCATGGCGCTGGTTTTGTTGAACTTCTGATTTTTGTGCCTTAGTCCGCCGGTTAGCATCGCCGTCCCTAAAACGAGAAGCAAGTTGCCAATAATCGAACCGGTTATCGAAGCTTTAACAACGCTGACCAATCCGGCTTGGATGGCAAAAAATCCGATGATTAATTCCGTGGCATTGCCGAAAGTTGCGTTTAAAAACCCGCCTAAAGCCGGACCGGCGCCGGCAGTTATCTCCTCGGTCGCCTCGCCGATGTATTTAGCCAGAGGAATGATAGCCGCCGCGGATAAAAGAAAGACGACGCTTGGCGCAGCGAGTATGTGAGCGGCGATCAAAGTAGCCGGGATAAAAACGAGTAAAGCTAAAAATATTTTTTCCACCTTAGTTACTCTTTTTTATAAAACTTTCAGGTGTGCCCGGGGTGGGACTCGAACCCACAAGTCCGTGAGGACAGAGGATTTTAAGTCCTCCGCGTATACCATTCCGCCACCCGGGCATTATTTATCCCAAACACTTTAGCACAACAGGCGACCTTAAGAAAATAATCCCTGAAGTCTTACGCTTTCGTCTATTTTAGATTCTGATTAAGAATTTTATTTATTCTATTTGCAGATTTCTTATCTTATCCAAGCGGCGCTTATGCCCCTCCTTGCCGTCGAACTCGGTCTGCAGCCAGATGCTCACGATCTTTTTGGTTATCTCCGGGTCCAGGAAATCGGCCGGAAGAGCGATCATATTAGTGTCGTCGTCCGTTCGTGAAGCCATCGCCTGGTCGGGGGAAAAAGTCAGAGCGCACCTAACCAGCGGAAAGCGGTTGGCGACGATATCCATGCCAACGCCGGAACCACAGAAAAGCAATCCCCTGCTTCCCAAAAAATCAGCCCCAACTTTCTTCGCCACCGCGGCCGCGTAATCCGGATAGTCGTCGTCCGGCGTCAAGACCGCCGCGCTTAAATCCACCATCTGATACCCGCTCTGCTGCAGATACTGCTTGATGGTTTCCTTGAGGGCGAACCCCCGATGATCGGCTCCTAAGTAAATAATCATGGTTGCGTAGTAGTGGAAGAAATATCTGATCCGACTTCGTACCAACCCGCAAGATTTCCGCCATCAACCGCTCCAAACTGAGTTTGATATTTAGAGCTTTCCAGCGGAACATAAATTCGATACTGACCAAAGGTCTTATCCAACCTGATCGCATAAAAACATCCTCCAGGCGAAACTTGGCATATAGACGAATTATTAGCCGGATCAATAGGCAATCCCGACAAAAACGGCGACCCACCCTGCAGGGCGTCGAAATTTATCGGCACCCAGCCGGTTCCGTCAGTTGAGGTTGATTCAGAAACTAAACACTTCCCTCCGCCGGGGAAAGAACCATTGCCGCCACTGCAGTACAGTCCAGTCTCCCAGGTGCTAGTTGAGACATCAGCCAACCACATACTGATAGCTGAGTTTAAAGTCGATGCATCCTGTAGCCGCTCTGAATCCCTGGCCTGCTGATAAATAACGCTAACCGATGGTTGGGATAAGGAGCCGAACGAACCGAAAAGAAAATTCAAAGCTAAGATGGGAATAGCGATAATAGCTGCAACCCCCAGCCAAGCCGAAAACACGAAGAATCCTTTTCTGCCAGAGATTTTAGACTCAGCTAACTGCGGCTTAATCTCCATCAGATTTCGAAAGATTAAGTATTCAAAAGTTACCGCAAAGGGAACAGTTACCAACTGCACGATGTAAGAGATGATTAATCCGAGATCCAGACTTAGCGAACTAAGAAATCTGATAACGAGATCAATAACCCAAAATATTATTCCCAAGAGGAACAACCTCCAGGCGACGTCCCACCAGTAGTTGGTAACGTACTCTTTGCTCCGTAAAAGAGCATTAATTCCTTTTTGCCCTTGGAAAGCGTAAACATAAATCGCGAACACAAACCAAACGCCGAAGATAAATACTGGAATCACGCCCATAACTAGACCGCCGAAACCGATTAAGAAGCTAAGTAATAATATCCAATAATAATTAAGAACACTTCTCCAAGCCTTGCCATAAGATTGGGCAATATTTGATTGGTCTTTTAGAGAATAAACCATTCCTAATCCGGCCAAGCTGTTCAATAATATAAAGACAAGGAAGGCGGCCGCTGCGGCGACTCCGGACGACACCGACGGGCTCCTGCTGAAATTAGAAACTAGCGGAGAGAAAACTAAAACGGAAAGTAAAATCGGGAAAATATAAATCCCGAGCAACACCCATATTCTTTCTTTAAATAGCTCAACAGTCCCATTGAAGAGACCAACAAACCCCATCATAGGCGGTAGTCTGTTTTTAGAAGGAGTCGGAGAGGTTATAGGATCGGGATCCCCATTACTTGAATTAGCAGCTACGTCTTGGCCTTCTCTTTGCCCGAGATATTCGCGTACCTTTTCCTCGCTATACCCGGCGGCGGTCAATAATTTGACGATCGACTCGTCGCTGTTCCCCTTCTCCTTAAAATCCTCGACTAGCGCGCGCAGATTATCGCTATCCATATTAATCTACATTTATGTTGGGCCTTTTACGTTTTAATTGTATCACAAAGGCAATCGGCCGTAACGCGCGGCGATTATGGCCGCCAGTGAAAGAATTATTAGCGGCGAGACGACTCCGAGCCAGGCGCTGAAAATAAAGAAATGTTTATTGCCCTTCACCGGCTCTCCGGCTAGCTCCGGCTTCATTTCCTTCAATGCTCTGTAGATCACATAGGAAAACGCTATGGAAAAAGGAACAGTTACAAGCTGCAGAGCCAGGCTGACGATATAATTAACCGACTGGCCGAAAATCCCAGCTACGCCGCCAATTATCGCTTCGATTATTAAAACGATAAATGCCATAAGCAGCGTCCTGCCGAACGCCCCCCACCAGTAACCTGTAACATATTCTTTGCTCCGCAAAAGAGCGTTAATCCCACGCTGTTCTTGGTCGACAAATAAAAAGATCGCCAAAGAAAACCAGACGCCGAAAATTATCGCCGGCAATACCCCCATTACCAAACCGCCGAGAGTGATTAAAAATTCCAGGAGGAGAAGCCAGTAGTACGACCCCGTCTTTTTCAGTGACCGCCAATATGCCTCCTCGCTGCTCATACCCTCCGAATTAAGAATCATCGCCATAGCCAGGACGGCTATGGTGGCCAGGAAAAAAGAGACAGTATATCCAAGTCCGGCCAGCACTCCCCAAACAAACCTTAAAACCGGCCAAGTGGAATGCGCCGCACCGGAAAAGATCGCCGCCAAAGCTAATGCAATCACCGGAGGCAGATAAACCTCCGTCAAAGCCAGGGCGTTTTTCTTATATAAAGCCAGGGCGTTTGAAAAAAGCGCGACGAAGCCGGGTAAAAACTTTTTCTGAGGTGCGCTGATCGCCAGGCTTTTTACCGCTTCGCCCGCCGGAGCCGGCAAGCTTATCACCTCGCCCGCTTTTTCTTCGGATTCTTCCGCTTTCAGCGCGGTTCGAATATCGCTTTCATGATACCCTGCGGCGATGAGCAGTTTAACTATCTCCTCGTCAGACGAACCGTGCTCTCTTAGCGACTCTATTCTTTCTTCCAAGCCCCTTTCGCTCATTTTCTAGGCCAGAGCGGCGACGCTCTTTACGTGTTTCACCAGAGTCGAGACATACCCCCACTCGTTATCGTACCAGGAAAGGACCTTAACCAAATCGCCGTCGATAACTTTGGTGAATCCGAGGTCGACGATGGCGCCGTACGGTTCGCCGATAATATCTGAAGAAACCAGCTGCTCATCGGTGGCCTTCAATATTCCGTGCCATCGCGGTTCCTGCGCCGCTTTGCGGAAGATGTCGTTAACCTCCTCAACCGAGGTCTTTCTTTTGGCCACGAAAGTTATGTCGGCGATCGATCCAGTAACGACCGGCACGCGGAAGGCCAGTCCATCAAATTTGCCATCCAGCTCTTTGATTGCCCTGGTCACCGCGACTGCGGCTCCGGTGGTCGAGGGAGTGATGTTCTGGGCAGCAGCCCGTCCGCGACGGTAGTCGTGCCCCCTAGCCGGACTATCGACCAGCGACTGGGTCGAGGTATAGCCATGCACAGTGCTGAGAACAGCTTTTAATATTCCCGGGTTTTCGCTCATTACCTGGATAACCGGCGAAGAAGCATTAGTGGTGCAAGAGCCGTTGGAAGTAAGAACCACGGTCTGCAGCTCTCCTTCGTTTACCCCCATCAATACGGTTTTTCCTTCGGTGCCATCCGCGTCCTTGGCCGGAGCGGTGATTACCACCCGCTTGGCGCCGGCGTCGAGGTGCGACTTGGCTTTGGCGTATTCCTCAAAGAAACCCGTCGCTTCGACCGCGATGTCGATTCCCAGATCTTTCCACGGGAGCTGGGCCGGATCCTTCACCTGCAAAATCTTCACGGTCTGCCCGTCGACGACGAGGTTCCCGTCTTGAACCGAGACGCTTTTCTCGAAATTACGATAAACCGTGTCGTGTTGCAAAAGGTACGCGAGGTTATTAATATCCCCCAGGTCGTTGATCGCCACCACTTCTATTTCCGGGTCGCTGAAAATCTGGCGGAAGAACAGCCGCCCAATCCGACCGAATCCGTTGATCGCTATTTTTTTCTTATTCATTGTTGATTAATTATTAATTTATCGACTAATCCATCGGCAACTTTTAAAGTATAACAACATTCCGATGTTTTTTATAGAATCCACGAGTGGAATATCCGCTTTAATGGTCAATTTGACAAAAACTGCCTTTCCTGGCCATACTTTTAATATTCTTGCACCCCAAATCTGAACTAGGGTGCAGTTTTCGTCTGAAGTCTCAAAAGGAGGCGTTGATGATGAAGAGAATCGCTTCTCTGGCGCTGGCGGCCATTGTCGCCTTCTGCCTGATTTTCCTTGGTGGCACGTCCGTCAAGGCGCAGGGCGGGTCCACTTCTTCCACAACCTCAACCTCCTGGACCGGACCTGGAGGAGTAACCTGGACGATTGTCCAGTCGTTACCACCTATTCCACCTGCTCCACATAACCAACCTGGATTTCTCTTTGGTGGATATACGGGGCCAGTTGACGTTCCTGCAGTTCCCGGATTAGAAGTAAAGGCCTACGCCGGCATAATCGGCTTTGCCGACACACCGATCGTCGCTTTTTCAACCGATAGCGGCGCAACTTGGCAGAACATCACGGCAGAACAGATTTTGCCAAACTCTTGGCTGACACATAACCAACCTGCGGTGAGTAGCGTTAGTTTCTACTTTACCGATCCGTTCCTTCCGCAGATCTACCTATGGCCGTCAGCTAGTGGATCACTGTATCCGTTCATTGTCGGGACCTATTCTAACGGGGCCTGGACTTGGAGTTGGCAGAAAGTTCGGTGGTACATGGGCGAAAACGACTCACCATTCGATCCAAAGTGGAGTGGAGTCGTTTACAGCGACTTGGTTGGCGGGTTCCAACACCTGTCAATCTCGGACAACAGCGGATGGAATTGGACAACGCTCCCCACCATC
>JAJZPD010000015.1 GCA_021811305.1 bacterium | reverse complement strand
GCGACTCTTCATTTTTTCGCGCCCTAAAGCCATAAGGAAAAGGCTGATGATCGAGCCTAAAATAAACGCCAAGAGCAGAGCGATCGCCGAATCAGGCCATCCCAAAAGCAGTCCGACCGCGCCCATCAGCTTAACGTCGCCGAAACCCATCGCGCGGCCGCGGCTGCCGAAATGCAATATCCCCAGAAAAACGACCCCGAAAACCACTCCGACCAAAGCGTTTATCCAGATATTCTGATTTAAGCCGAAAATCGGAGCATAGGCGCCAACGAACGAGCCGCGGATGCTTCCATCGACGAGGCCGAAACCGGAATAAAAATATTTGAGAACGAGAGCGCCGGCCCCGAGAATAGCGAGAAAAATAGTCAATCCGTCGGGTATCATCTTAAAGCGCAGATCGACGGCAGCGATTAATAGCAAGGTGTAAAAAGCCATTATCCAGATTCCGGCAAGCGAGACGCTGCCGATCGCCGCCATATGGAGAGTGTGGTAAAAAGCGGCGTTGGCCGAATTTATGGGAAGCAGGCCCAAGCCGGCGAAAATATCGGGATTGGCGGAGATAGTCATCCAAGGAACAGCAACCATAATCAATCCGCTCAACAGCTCCACCAGCGGATACTGCCAGGTCAGCCTGGCCTTGCAGCTGCGGCAGCGGCCGCGCTGGGCGGCGAAGCTCAAGAGCGGTACCAACTCGTACCAGCGCAGAGTGCGGTTGCAGTGCGGACAATGCGACCGGCCGCCGGTATTTTTAAACAAACTCTCCTTCGGGTCGTAGCGCAGGATAACAACGTTCAAAAAGCTGCCGATGGCGGCGCCGAAGATGAAGAGAAGAATGTAAGTCAGAGTCGGCACGGAAGATTTTTATATGGATTATTGAGGAGAGACGCAATAGACGTTATTTTGTCCGCATTTCAGCGTCGATCCGCAAGCTGTACCAATAGGGATAGTCGAGCTTGTTATTAAAGCATTAGGGTTTTCCAATTGGGTGCCTAGGATATAGTTGTACGTAGAAGTGGAAGAAATTGAGTAACAATACGGAAAAGAGGCGTTGGCCGGCATAGGAACATTAACATTAATAGACGTTTGCAAGTCTTTAGCGAGCGCATCATAACTAGTATCCGGTGGGTAAGATCCATTTGCATTGTAATACAACTCCAAATAATTCTGAACTGTTCTAATATCGGATATTCTCTTCGAATCTCTAGCCGTCGATAAGAACGCGAATGACCTGATGACGATGGTCGCCAAAATACCGATGATGGCGATGACGATCATCATTTCGATGAGGGTAAAGCCCTCGTCTCCCCGCTTCTTGTTAAATAATTGCTTCATATTGAATAACGTTGAATTTCCTTAATTTTAAAGCTTCGCTCGGAATAAGCAACCACGGAGTTGTTGATAACTCAACCGGGCCGAGTCTGAAAAGCGCAAAACTTAAAGCGCAAAATGCAAAAGAATTACGTTGTTATTTTTCATTTTTAGCTTTTAGTTTTGCGTTTTTTCCTACTGCTGATTGATAGCCGAGACTAGCGAGTAAATCGGGATAAGGATCGAGGCGAAAAGCAGGCCGACCAGGCCGCCGATGAAAATCATCATCAGAGGCTGGATCATCTCCACCAGGTTATTGACCGAGTCGTCAACCTCGCGGGAGTAAAAGGTAGAAACGCGCATTAAAAGGTCCTCCAGCTTCCCGGTCGACTCACCCACCGCGACCATCTGGCCGACCAGCATCGGGAAGTAGTCGTACTCCCGGGTCAGGGCCTGGGAAAGCAGCTCCCCTTTGCGGATGGCGTCGGCCACGCGGCGCATCGCCTCTTCGTAAACGCGGCTGCCGATAGTCTTGCCGGTAACCTCGATGGCTTGGGCGATCGGCACCCCTCCTTTAATCAGAACGGCCAGCGACTCGGAGAAGCGGGCGACGTACATTTCCTTCAACATGGTGTTGAAGATCGGAACGCGCAGAATGAACTCGTCGTAGACAATCTTTCCCTCCGGCGAATGGAAATAATCGAGGAAGAAGATAACTAAAGCGATAATGACGATCAAGACGACCCACCACCACTGAGCCATAAAGTTGCCTCCCACCAAAAGCCACTGAGTGATGAACGGCAGTTGCGCTCCGACTTGTTCGAAAGCCGAGCCAAGCTGCGGTAGAACGGTCGTGCCCATAAACACGCCGACAAAGAGGAAAAGCAAAATCATTATCACCGGGTAGATCAAGGCGTTGCGGATCTTGTCGGCCAGCGAGATGTTTTTCTCGATATAGTCGGCCAAGAATCCCATTACTTCTTCCACACGTCCAGTCACCTCGCCGGATTGCAGCATGTTCACGTAAAACTCGGAAAAGACCGCTGTCTGCTTGCTCAGGGCCTGAGAAAGAGACAGTCCGGAAGCGACATCCTCCTGTATGCCGATAATCGCCTCTTGCAGAATCGGATTGCGGGTCTGGCGGATCAGAGTTTTCAGAGCATCGCCTAGCGGCACCTTAGCCTCGAGCAGGGTTGCAAACTGCCGAGTAAAAACCATTAGATCCTTGCCTTTGACGCGGTTAACCAGCAGGTAAAGCTCGTTATTAAAGCCTTTCCGCTCCGCTTCGGTGATACTTAGAATAAACAGGCTATGGCTGGTTAAAATATTTATAGCCAGCTTTTTATTCGGGGCTTCCACGAAGCCGACCTGCAATTCGCCGCTTTGGGTTCTGGCTTGGTATCTAAACTTCATCTTTCAAAACCGTCAAAACTAAATTTTTTCGAGGAGTATCCGCAACTCTCCCGGGTTCAGCGAGTACAGTTCCGCGTTCTCCAGCGAAACCTCTTTGTTTTTGACTAGCTCGGCCAGCGAACGATTCATGTTAATCATCCCCTCCTGCAGGCTGGTTTCGATAACCAAATCGATTTGATAAACCTTGCGCTCGCGAATGAGGTTGCGGATGGCCGAGTTCATCAACATGATTTCGGTCGCCGGCACGCGTCCTCCGTCTATCCTCGGCACCAAGCGCTCGGAGACGATTCCCACCAGAGTGGCGGCCAGCTGCGAAGTTATTTGGCCTTGCTGATCTACCGGGAAAGAATCGATGATGCGGTCGATGGTCTGGGCGGCGGAATTGGTGTGCAAGGTGGAAAAAACCAAGTGGCCGGTCTCGGCTGCGGTCATGGCGGTAGCGATAGATTCGCGATCGCGCATCTCTCCGATCATGACCACGTCCGGGTCCTGGCGCAAAAGCGAGCGCAGCGAACGGTGGAAGCTGGGACTGTCGGTTGAGATCTCGCGCTGCGAGACGATGCTTCGGTCTTGGACGAACAGGTATTCGATCGGATCCTCGATGGTGATGATGTGCTCCATGCGGTTGTGATTGATCTCATCGAGAAGCGCTGCCAATGTCGTTGACTTACCCTGGCCGGCCGGCCCCACCACTAGAACAAAGCCTTGGTTGAGTTTGGTAAAATCATGGGCGATCGGAGGAAGGCGCAGCTCTTCGATTGTCTTGATTTCAGCCGGAATCAAGCGCATAGCCGCAGCCATGAACCCCCGCTGGAAAAAAACATTAACTCGGAAACGGGCCTTGTCTTCGAAAGAATAAGAAAAGTCGAGATCGCCGTACCTTAAAAGCTTTTCTTTCTGCTCCGGGGTAAGCATCGCGAGCACTAGGCCTTGCGTATCCTCCGGAGTCAGGATCGGCTCGTTCTGCAGCCCGACCAAGACGCCGTCTATTCTCAAGGTCGGTTTGCGCCCGACGGCAATATGCAGATCAGAGGCGTTCTGCCGAGCCGTTGTTAAAAGTAAATCGTTTAATTTCTGCGCGTAATCCATTTATGTTTTAATTCTATAAGGTTTAACGGCTGCTGGCTAGTGGACAAAGAAGACAAAAAACCAGCTTTGTTTTGAATTCAGTATCCAGCGTTTTGTATTTTTGATTTAGTATTTCGGATTTCGGATTTAGGATTTTTATCCTAAGTTTCCACTGTCTCATTTAGAACCTCTTCGATCGAAACTGTGCCTTGCATGGCTTTCAGAATGCCGTCCTGGCGCAGGCTGATCATTCCCTGCCGACGCGACTCGGCGCGGACCTTACTTTCATCTCCCCCGCTGGTGTTGATTATTTCTTCAAGCTCGCGGGTTGTTCTAAAGACCTCGAAAAGAGCGACGCGGCCTTGCGTCCCCTTCCCTTTGCAAACCGGACATCCCGGGGAATGAAAAACGGTAAACGGCCCATCGGGCTGCAGTCCAGGAACCATCTGCGCGAACCTCGCCAGCTCGTCCTTGGTCAGCTTGGTCAATTCTTTCTTGATTATCTCCTGCACGTTGGCCGGAGCAGTAATCTGCTGCTTGCAGCTCTGGCAAAGGCGGCGTACCAGTCTCTGCGCAACCATTAAGTTTAACGAAGACGGCAGAAGAAAGGGCTCAATGCCCATGTCGATCAAGCGCGGAATGACACCGACCGCGTCGTTGGTGTGCAGCGTCGAAAGGACGACGTGTCCAGTCAAAGCCGCTTGAACGGCCAAGTCGGCCGTCTCGCGGTCGCGGATCTCGCCGACCATGATGATATCCGGGTCTTGCCGGACGGCTTGCCGCAGTCCAGCAGCGAAGGTGTAGCCGATCTCGGGGCGGATCTGCGACTGATTAATGCCGTCGACGAAGTACTCGACCGGATCTTCCATGCTTAAAATATTGACGTCCTCCTTATTTAGTATCTGCAGCAAAGCGTAAAGCGTCGTCGTCTTACCGCTTCCGGTAGGACCGGTTATCAAAACCATGCCGAAGGGCTTATTAATTCCTTCCTTCACCAAATCGGCATTGCGGCCGACTAACCCAAGGTCGTCGACGCTCTTCAATCCGACGGTCGGGTCGAGGACGCGAATCGCCATCTTCTCCCCTACCGGGGTCGGAAATGTGGAGACGCGGTAGTCGATGTCCCGGCCGAAAATTAACGTTCGAAACCTGCCGTCCTGCGGAACCCTGGTTTCATCTATCTTCAGGTCGGCCAAGATCTTAATGCGCGAAATTATCGGCTGTCCGAGCTCGATTGGCATCGCCGCTGTTTCCTGCAATTCTCCGTCGACGCGGAAACGGATCCGCAGCCGATCGCGCTGAGGCTCGATATGGATGTCGGAAGCCCCTCTCTCAACCGCCTCCTTCAGCGTCGAGGAAACAATGCGGATGATCGGTGCCTCCTTGCTGCCGGCAACCTGCTCTTCCAGATTGATGGCGCGCTGCGTGACGCTCAAGTTGCTGCCCGGCTTGATATTTAAAGCGGCAACCGCTTCCTGAATCACGGTCTGGTAAGGAGAATAGCGGCGCAGCGCCATCTCCAGGTCGGTCGGAGTTATGATATACACTCCCAAGCTGAAATTGTTCTGTTTGGCGATGAATCGCAGCGCCTCCTGCGCACGCGTATCGTCTGGATTAACCATCCCCACCACCAGCATCTGGTTGCTGAAGCTTAGCGGAACGAGCCGGTAGGTATCGGCTGTTTCCTCGGGAATCAGTTTCAAAACCTCAGCTGAAATGGTCAGCGGATCGATCTTCTCATAAGGAATGCTCAGTACCGCGCTTTTCGCCTTAGCCACCGCCGCCTCGTCGAGGATGCGTCTCAGGTAGATAATCTGCTCCAGCGGCTGGCCGCTCTGCTCGGCCTCGGTTAAAAGCCTTCGGGATAGCTCCTCCGAAAACAATCCGTTTTTAACCAGTGAGTCTGCTAGCGCTCTATTTTCCATCTGTTGCTAAAAAGGTTGGAAGGGATCCGGACGGCCTAATGTTCCAACGCTCGGCGCTCCCGGACCGCTGGTGGCGGTTATCATATGGTAAACCTGCATGTTTTGCAGCGGCGTGACGTCTAAATTGACGTTGTTGATCTGCGAAATAGAGGAAACATTGCCGGGGAGGACGCTTTCTACCAACGGCGCCGGAGAGAAAAAGACGAAATAAGTCGCGGCGAATAATCCGACTGCCACCGCGGCTATGGTCAGAATTGTCACCGTATTCGACCCGCGTTGCGTTTGCTGTTCTTCAACTACGATAGCCATTGTTTTTTATTGATTAGACGGAGTGGAAGTAGCCGACGATTGGTAATAGGTATTGATTGTCAGAGAGTAGCTCAAGACTGGCGCCGCAGCCTGACCCTTGGCGGCCGCCGTTCCCGGCTGCGCGGCGGCGGCTGAAACGGAAAGCGACGACAGATCGAAAATCTGGATGTTGTTGCTCAAAGAGTTAAGAAAACTAATCAAGCCCTGATATGTTCCCGAGCATTGCAGATTTATGGCAACCGCGCCGACGCCTTTAATGAGCGATCCGGCCGGCGGATAGTTTATCGGCAAGTATTGGAAAGATATGGAAGAAAGCTGGATATTGTTGGCCGACGCCAACCCTTGGATCTGGTTGATGATAGTCGGCACGTCGTCCTGAGGAGGCAGGATTGAAGAAATGGTCTGCTGCAGCTGACCCATATTCTGATACTGGCCCTGCAGCTTGTTGACGTTTTGGTTGATGGCGGTCAATTGCTGCAGCAGGCTTTGGTTACCAGAAACCTCGCCGCGCAAGTTTTGGACATTATTGAAAAGCGGAAGGAGCATCGAGGAATAGATAATAATCGCGCCCACCAGAAGAGCAATGCTGCCTATCAAGCTATAGAACCTTTTAGTTGAAGCGCTCATGGTGTGGTTGTCGTAGCGTTAATGAAATTAGGCGTAGAGGTCGAACTGGTGGCATTGGCATAGCTGAAAATATTGGGGTCCATCATCAACTTCACCGAAAAAGTCACCGCGTTGCCGCTGGCTTGCGAGCTGCCTAAAACGACATCCTTAATCTGCGGATTACTTTGATACGCCTGCAGCTGAGATGCCAGAACGGCATAAGAGGCCGCCACACCGCTTAAATCAACCTCGCTTTGCGGAACGCTGATTTTAGCCGAGGTGTAACTGACCTGGGGGCTGGTCGAGGAAGCTAGTAGCGGAAATATATTGGTAGCGTTAACATGGTTTTTCAGAAGCTTCTGGATATTCACTACCTGCGAGTAGAAGCCCACGACGTTCTTTTGGTTCGGATTGGCCGCAATCTGGTTGCTTAAGTCCCTCACCTGCCCCTGCAAGGAGGAGAGCTGGTTGTTAAGCATCGGCTGGTAGCCGAAAGCCAAGCCAAGATAGCTTAAAAGCACCGCCAAAAAAATCACCAGCATGGCGGTAAAAAATTTCCAAGGCCAGCCGACAGGAAGGCGTTCCTGCGCTAGCTGAGCCTGGATGCCGGTTAGGTTGTTCGGATATTCTGGCATTAGCTAATGAATTGTCTTAATCCTAAACCGATGGCCACGGTGAGCGGGGCTCCGACTTCGGCTAATAGCGGAGCGGCTTCCGGCGGAAATTCTATTTTTTTCCAGGGGTCGGCCTTTATAACCGGCAACCCCAACTGCAGCGATGCATACTTTTCTATCCCCAACAAGTTTGCTCCGCCGCCGGCCAATATCACTCTTTCCACCTTGCTGTTGTAATTTTTTTCGTAAATATCTCGCACCCGCTTTACTTCGCTAAGTATAACATCCAAGAAGGGCAGCATCAAAGTGGATAAACCATACTCCCCTCCCTGTCCGAGCAATCCCTTCTGTTTTTTAAGGTCCTCGGCTCGGCGCACGCTGACACTTAGGCCGTTAGCCACAGCCTGCGTCAAAGAGCTGCCGGAGAAATCCGTTTGCGCGCTGTATTTCAACAACCCCTTCTCCGCTACGCCGATAGCGGTAGAGCGCGCTCCAATGTCGACCAAGAGAGTGGTGGTGGGATCGCCGAAAGTCAAAACCCGCGCCAAGCTGAGACCTTCGATTTCCAGCGCTTTCAAGGATAATCCGGCGGCGCGAAAAACCGTTTGGTACTTGTTCACCACTTCGTTCGGTACCGAAATTAGGAAAACCTGTTGTTTCCGAACGCCTTTCTCGTCGGTGTACTCCCCGACCGGAACCCAGTCGATAGCCACTTCGTTCAGCGGCAGCGGCACGAAGACCTGCGCCTGGTAGCGCATCGCTTGGGCCAGCTCCTGCGGAGGAAGAAATGGAACGTCCAGGAGGGAAGTGAAAGCGGAAAACGAAGGGATGGAAGCAACCGTCGCTTTTGCTTGCGGCTTCATCTTATTAAGCAGTGTTTTTAAGAGTTCGGCCGTCTCGTTCTCCAGCATTTTCAAGCTACTGGTTTGGATAGCTGTGTTGAGGCGGTCCAAGTGGCTATAGCTCTCGAGGATGCCGTAGTTTTTCAAGCGCGGCAAGCCGCTGGTCGTCGAAGCTTCCAGCTCCACTGCCTTGATAGAGGCGGTTCCAATATCGACGCCGAGGAAATTTCCCTCGGAGACGGCGCTAATCAACCTCTTAAAAGGGCGCAGATTTATCGACCGCAGGAATTTTTCAAACATTTACGAATAAATTATACAACATTAAAAAGGAAATGGCAGAAGAAACGCAAAGAGAAAACGCAAAAAACAAGCGCAAAAGTTAAAGCAGGGATTAGGGGCTGAGGACTGGGGACTGGGGACTGGGGACTGGGGTTTAGTCAGCCATCCATCATTTACAGTCCCTAACCTCTAACCCCTAGTCCCTAGTCCCTAGTTGTTGTTTTTCGCTTTGCGCTTTTATTTTTGCGCTTCTTTTTGCGCTTTTATGTATAATGTAGTTATGCCCTCCTTTTGGAGTAAAGCCTGCGCCGGTGCTTTCGATCTCCTTTTTCCGCCGCTCTGCCCGGTTTGCCGCAAAGAGCTAGTCGATTCCAAGGAGAAATCGCTGTCTCTCTGTCTTTCCTGCTTCTCCTCCTTGGAAATAAATGAAAACTTCTTCCGTATTCCGCTGTCCTATCAACGGGAAAAATCCGGAGGAGTGTTCATCCTCGGCGCCGGAACTAGTTACGACTCCCCTTTCGCCGCCAAGATTATCCACTCCCTGAAATACGAGGATTGTTTCCTGCTGGCCAAGCCCCTGGCCGAACTAATCTTCCGCCATTTGGAGCGTTCCGGATTGGCACGGCTAATCGGGCGGGAAGAGTTTATAATTACACCAATCCCGCTCCACCGCCGGCGCCTGATAGACCGCGGCTACAATCAGGCAGAACTAATCGGGCGGGAATTGTCCCTAAGGACCGACCTGCCTGTCGCCGATCTTCTTCTCCGCACGCGTCCAACCATGGAACAAGCCAAGATCTCCGACCCTAAAGAAAGAATAAAAAACGCCAAAGGCTGCTTTTCGATAAACAACAAATCGAAGTCTTCACCTTTGGGAAAAAAAATATTGCTCGTCGACGATGTCTTCACAACCGGAGCCACCATGTTCGAGGCGGCAAAGTGCCTATACCGATTCGGCGCGCGGCTGGTCGTCGGCCTGGCGGCCGCCAAAGCTTAAGAGCGCAAAGTTAAAAGTGCAAAAGGCAAAAGAACGAAAATACTAAATCCGAAACAAATTCGAAATACCAAGCTACAAATTACAAACCCGTTCGTGTTTGGAATTTGTGATTTGTTTAGAATTTCGGATTTAGAGTTTCGAATTTGCCTAACTGTTGGTCGTTATTTTTCGCTTTTAGCTTTTAATTTTGCTCTTATTTATAGTAGATCCTTCCCTGCACTCTTAAATCAATGTACTGGATTGATTTCCAAGCGGGATCTTTGAGCAGCGATTGCACGGCGCCAAGGTCATCGGAAGGATCGAAGAGCAGGCTGAAATAAATCTTTTTATTGTCGGGGGTTTTAAAATAAACCTCCTCGTAACTTAGATTATCTAAATAAAGGACTGGATTGGAAAAACCGAGCTTCTCCAAGAAAGTCGCGACTGCGAGAAGGTTCCCGTACTGCGCCGCGGGAAGCGTCGTCGAGAGCAGTGGAATGTTGGGGCGCGATGAATCGACGACCTCCGGCGAAGTCGAGGAAGCAATGTCTATTAAAGCAAGAGAAGTGCTCGAAGCGGCAGGAGTCGCGCTGGAGGAGGTTGAAGCGGCGCGGGAAAAAGCCCTCCCGTTCCGGTCCGTCCAATAGCAAGAGCCGGATGCGGTAAAGCACCACAGCAAGGTTTTCGGGCGTTCGCTGACTTTGATCACCACGCGGCGGCTGAAGAAATTCCTCTCGATCTTCAGCCCAGATAGGCCGGGCATGAATTTTAACGCGGCCCCGCTTACCTGCGCCGATCCTCCCCACGACCACATGTTAGTCAATCCGAGCCAACTACTTAACCCTCCATGCCGCAACAGTTCCGCATTGACGGCTGAAATGATGGTAGCCGAAGAAACCACTGAGTTTCCCGAAACCGAGACGTTTTGCACGGTAAACAAGGGGAAGTGAAAAATGAACGAAAAAAATCCGATGAGAAGAAGAATCGCCGCGCCAGAGGCGACGTAAATTTTAACTCTTTTTAGAAAAAGCTCCTTTTCCCTCGTCCGGCTCTGATAGCGCATACCCCCTTTATTTGTCAGACGGTTCGATAACCTCCTTTCCCACGAATTCGCGCAGCACTTCCGGAACTACAATGTTCCCCTCCTTAGTTTGATAGTTCTCGATGATAGCAATCAATACCCTAGGGCTGGGCAGCGCTGTATTGTTTAACATATAAGCGAACTTCTTCTCTCCTTCCGCATCGGTGTAGCGAACATTAAGTCTTCTGGCCTGCCAATCCAGGAAGTTGCTGGCTGATCCGGTTTCAGCCCACCTATTCATCCCAGGAAGCCAAGCCTCGATGTCGAAGGCGCGGTACTTGCCGGGACTCATGTCGCCGGTGCAAATCTGCAACCTTCGGTAGGGCAGTCCCAACTCCTCGTGCATCTCGCCCGAGATGTTCGTCATCTCGTCCTGCAATTTATTGGCTTTCTCGACGTCGGCTTCCGCCACCGCAACCTGTTCAACCTTCATAAACTCGTGGACGCGGTACAGCCCTTTGACGTCCCTGCTGTAGCTGCCTATTTCGCTCCGATAGCATTGGCTATACCCGCAGACCTTAATCGGCAGATCGCGAACCGACAGAGTCTCGTTAGCAAAATAAGCTAAGAGCGAAGGTTCGGCCGTACCAACCAAGAACTTTTTCTCGCCGCTGAACTCTCCGGTTGCTTCTTTGTCCGAAGTGGCCACCTGATAAATCTCGTCCACTGCCGGATCGTAAGTAAGCCCTTTGAAATATCCGCTGCCGAAAAGAGCAAATCCTTTGACCAACGTCGGCGGAATCATCGGGTTGAATCCCTTTTGCACCATCTTCCGCAAGGCGTACATCATGATTCCCATCGTGAGAAGCACCCCGTCGTTTTTAACATAATAGCCGCGGAATCCGCCGACTTTAGTGCCGCGGTCGAAATCAAGGATATCGAGGCGCTTGCTAAGCTCGATATGGTTTTTTGGCTCGAAGTCGAATGTTTTCGGCTCGCCCCAGTGGAAGATTTCCTTGTTATCCTCTTCGCCGCGGCCGATCGGCGTGTCCGGGGATGGAATGGTCGGAACCTTGGCCATCAATTCGTCAAACTTCTCCCTGACTTCACTCAGTCTCTCCGCATCCGGCTCGCGCAGCGCGCGGCCTTTTTCGATCAACTCCTTACGTTCCTTCTCGCCTTTAGCCTTGGCGATCTCGTCGTTTATGGCATTCTTCTGCTGATTGAAAGTCTCTATCTCGCGAAGCAAAGAGATGCGCTCCTGATCTAATCGCAAGAGTTCATCTAAATCAAGACTGATCCTTTTATTCTTAATTGCTTCTTTAACTTCGTCGGCGCGCTCCCTGATGAATTTAATATCCAGCATCTTATGATTTTGAAGATTTTTTAGGTTGTTCGGCCGTCAGGTGCCTATGACGGAAGCGATTTTCTATTCATTAATTATTACTCCCCTTCCCGCTGAAAATCAATCACCACAAAAAGTCGTTTTTGACAAAACCGAGGCCTTGGCCTAACGTCTCTATATCCTTAATTGGGATAGATTTGAACCTCTATAAAAGGAGAGTGATCAAATGCGCCACGGTCGCCGTTCCGGCTTCTGCTGGGTTCCGTGGATTCTCTCAGCCGTTCTACTCCTCACCACATCGTTCACTTACGATTGGGGACATGCGTCTCAAATACTGTTGGCCTACGAGCGGAGCGAACTCCGAAGCGCTCGGAGCGAGATCGACCAAAACCACGTCAAGCTCGGAGAGTTGCAGCAAGCGATTATCCAACTCTCGGCCAAACTGGCCGAGGAGACGAAAAACGCCAAGGAACTTCAGCGGCAGCTAAGCAAGCTCCAGGCTGCCAAAGTCTACGATCCTCCGGCAGGACGCGGCGTCATCTTCTACCAAGGCAACGCCTCCTCGAAGGAGGTGGCGATTACCATCGACGACGCCTTCGTGCCGTCGCTGGTAAAAAAGGCCCTCGGGATACTCGTCGCCAACCATGCTGCCGCCACTTTTTTTCCGGTGGGGCGCATGATCGCCGCCGATCCCGAAATATTTCGCCAGGCAGTCAAGGACGGAGTCCAGCTCGGCAATCACACTTACGACCACGATTGGCTGACGCAGCTTGCTCCTTCGCAGATAACCGCCCAGATCGACGGATGGCAGGAAGCGATCGATAAGGCGCTCGGTTACCATTACGACACGCAGTGGTTTCGGCCGCCGGGAATGGCTGGATTCACCAGCCAGAAACTCGACGCCGAATACGGATCGATCGTCGGCAAGTACGGGCTGAACGTCGCTCTCTGGGACGTGGATACCTACACCGGTATCTATAAATCCCAGGGGTTGAATGTCGCGCCTTCTATCGTTGCCGATTACGTTCTGTCGCACGCCGGTCCGGGCAGCGTCGTTCTTATGCATTTCGACGCGCCGGATATCGCGGCTTTACCGGCGATTATCCAAGGCCTCAAGGCCGAAGGGCTCAAGCCGGTCACTCTCTCGCAGTTGTACGATTACGCTCCGCCTAAGTAGCGGAGGAACTAGAAGAGCCCGAGGCATTGCGCCCGGGCTCTATTCATTTTTATCTGGCGCGCCGCACCTGCGACGCCCTGTTCCCGATCAGCTTTTCTTTTTCATAAGCGGGAAAAACACCATCTCCCGGATCGGTCTGTCCATCAGTACCGCGAACAATCTCTCCGACATGCCGAATCCCCCGGTCGGAGGCATTCCGTACTCGAGAGCCTCCAAAAAATCCTCGTCCAGCATCTGTGCCTCGACGTCTCCCTTGGCCCGCAGTTTCATCTGTTCTTCAAACCTCTCCCTTTCATCCACTGGGTCGTTCGCTTCGGAAAAACCCTTGCCCAGCTCCGTTCCGCAAGCGACGATCTGAAACCTCTCCACCTTATCCGGTTCCCCTTCTTTTCTCTTCGCCAAAGGCTCGATGTCCACCGGCGGGTCGATCAGGAAGCAAGGCTGGATCAGCTTCGGCCTGGCGGTTTTTTTAAACAGCAAGTCGATAAGGCGCCCGCGTCCATGCTGCTTGGTCGCCTCAAGCTTCAGTTCTTTCGCTTTAGCGAACAGTTCCTCCTCGGTCGCGTATTTTAAATCCAAGCCAGTACTCTCTTTAAAGATCTCGTAGTAGTCGATAACCGGCCACTTCTTTCCCCAGTCGATCTCTTCCCCTTTCCAAGTGGTAGTCAGCGAGCCAATCGCTTCTTGAATTGCGTGCTTGTACAGTCCCTCAACGAACTTCATTAATTCGTGATAATCGGAGTACGCCCAATAAAACTCCATCTGGGTGTAGTCCTGAAGGTGCTCGGCGTCGATGCCTTCATTGCGGAATATTCGGCCGATCTCGAAAACTTTTTCATAACCGCCGACCAGCAACTTTTTCAAGGAAATTTCCAAAGAGATGCGCAAATAAAAATCCGTCTGCAGAGCCTTATGCCTGGTGACGAACGGTTCCGCCTCGGCTCCTCCGGGAACCGCTTCTAATACCGGCGTCTCCACTTCGGTAAACCCGTTATTTTTCATAAAATCGCGGACGGCTCCCCAGAAGCGGTCTTTCTTCCGAAAAAGCTCGCGCAGCTCGGGGTCGGTCATCAAGTCTAGATACCTTTGCCTAAGCTTCAACTCGATGTCGCGCAGGCCGTAAAAGTCCGTCGGGATCGGGCGCAGAGATTTAACTGCCATCTTTAGCCCGGAAACCTCCAGGCTTTTTTCACCGCGCTTGGTCGTAAAAAGTTTTCCGGAAGCTTCAATGAAGTCTCCGCGATCAAGGTTATCGCGCCAAAACTCCAGATCCGCGAAGGTCTCAGTGCGCAAGACCAACTGAATCGTTCCGCTTTCGTCCTCAAGGTCTAAAAAAACCACCCCGCCCTGGTCGCGGATGGCGCGGATTCTGCCGAGCAGGGATATCTCCCTTCCTGATTCCGCCAAGCTAGAAAACTCCTGAAGAGCTTGGCTTATCGCGAAATCCCGCCGCACGCGCGCCGGATAGGGATCTTCTCCCCTTTCTTTAATTCTTTGCAGTTTTCTTTTTCGTTCTTCGATCAGCTCGTCTAACATTTGCGAATTGATTGAGTGTTACTCGATTTTAGACACGACGTACTCCACGGTGCCGGAAGGCGTTTCCACGGTAACCGAGTCGCCCACCTTGTGCCCCAGAAGTTCGCGTCCCAGCGGAGATTCATTGGAGATGAATCCCTCCTCTGGCTTGGCCTCGCTCCGTCCGCCTATGAAGAAGCGCATATTTTTGCTGTCGCGGATTACTTCGACGGTAGAGCCGACGGTCACAATTCCGGAACTTTTCTCTCCTTTCTTAATAATAACCGATTCCTTGATAATATCCTCCAGCTCGTCGATCCGGCGCTCCACGCGGTGCTGCTCTTCTTTGGCCTCCGCGTACTCCGAGTTCTCCGACAAATCGCCCAGCTCTTTGGCTTTTTTTAAGCGTTCCGCCACCTCGAGTCTGGCAGTTCCCTTTAATTCACCCAACTCCGACTTTAGCTCCTTCAATCTTTCTTCAGTCAAGAAATAGCTCATTGTTTTTTATTTTATTTATAGGCCCCGGCTAAAAGCCATATTTTTATTTTTACCGCATCCCAAAGCGGAGCGCTGCTGCTTTTCCGGTCTGTCGCATCACCGCGCCGGTCCAAGACGACTTCTCCGATCCTGATTCCGTTTTTGTCCGCGATCCCCAAGGCTTCTAAACCCGCTCCTCTACCCTTTAGGCGCGCCTTCGGAAAAACGATCTCGGCCGCCGCCCCGGTAAAGCACTGGAATCCGCTCAGGCCGTTCCGCACTTTCTTAGCCACCAAAGCATGTGCCGCTTTTCTTCCCAAAAAGGACGGAAGTCCAATTAAAAATCCCGGCACGCCGCCGCGCGTAGTGGCGCCCGATACCCCGACAACCGCTCCGAAACCCGCACGAAAGTGCTCCAATAATTTGGGAAGTTCCTTAAAGTCGATCTCCGAGTCCAGGTCCAGCCATAAACGATACTGGCCGGAGGCGGAGAGCATCCCTTTTTTCAACGCTTCTCCCCAACCGGCATCTGGTTGTTCCAATAGGTTTAATTTTTTTGTAAAAGAAGCGAAACGCCTGACGATATCCACAGTCGCATCCTTCGAGCCGCGGTCGACAACCAGAATCTCGTAGCCGTAATCTCCGGCCGACAACTGGCGGTCGATCTCTAGCAAGGCGAGCGGAATTCTCTTGGCTTCGTTCAGTGTTGGGATTATTACCGAAAGGCGCGGAGAATCCATCGAAAGATTAACGCT
>JAJZPD010000014.1 GCA_021811305.1 bacterium | reverse complement strand
TATATGACGACCAGAGCTGATCAACTCGGTAAAAGGTTGGAAACCGTCGGGACTAATATTAACCGCTTATCTTCCAACCTTGAACTTGGAAAAATCGTAATTTGGTTTTTTTCTATAGAAGCGTTACTTAAAGAGGGTGTGCGTTTTTATGCCGATTTAGTAACGGTGAGCGATTACAAGAAGTTGCCAGCCGGCATATTGACTAAGCCTACTTTTAGTAGATCTCGCAAAGCTGCTAAAAAATTTCCTAACAAAACGCGGCTCTATTATAAGGAAATAGATAGTGCCACGTTTGGAATGTTGATCGAGTGGTATAAAACGTTCCGACCCAGCAACCGGAAGCTTGGCTGGAAATTGGATAAGATTAGAAAAGGTAGAAATAAAATAGTACACCAACTATTGCGCAGCAAAGACGTAGATGCCGACTTATATAAACTATTACCCAAAAGCATTGCGGGAAAACCGATGAGGGACGTCTTAAACGACATCCTTACTGATATGCGCGATGTTTTGGATGAGATTAGTAAAATTTAACGTTTTTATCCAGGCTGGCTTTTGATTCTCTGCGTTTAACGTCATTGTCTTCGTCGCTTTATTATAAGCGTGCCGAAGGCTCTGAGGAGCAAAAGCGATGAAGAGCTGCGGGGCCAGGGCTCGAACCTGGAATTCCTGCTCCAAAGGCAGGCGTGTTACCATTGCACTACCCCGCAATTTATCCAAGGCATTCTATCACGCCCATAGTCCACCCTGCAATTTTTCTGGTGAGCACGGAGCTTTCACGCACCCTCACTTTTATTACTCCGTGATAAGCGGTACTCGATTTTTTCCGTCGCGGACTTAATTTATTCCTTTTGATATAAACATGCGAAAAAGCCGGTTTCGGAAAGTTGGTGGCTTTAGCCCAAAAATCGATTATTTTATCAGCGTCCGCACTTTTACTTTCGTGTATGAAAATATCGAAATAAATTCGCTCCTTAGGAATTTTGCACATCTCGCTTAGCCATTTTAAAAATAATCTGATCATTTGAGGGTCGGAATTCGTGAATTGAACCCCGCTGCCGTGTTTGTCCTTCTCTTTCGTTCCTTCAGCCCAATAAAGCATGGTTCCTATAAGCCAAAGCTCTCTTTGCGATATCAATCCAACCTCTTTAATGGATTCGCTAAGTATTTTTTGCGTTGATAAGATGCGTTGCCGCCTTCTGGCTTCACCGCCCCTTCTCAAGGCTGCAAGGCGTCTGGCCGTTAGCTTTTGTTTATTCCTTTTTGACAGGTTAACAGAGCGGAGCCACAAGGAAAGCGTGGATTTCGCTACAGGAACCTGCTCGAGTATCTGCGAATAAGAAAGACCGTTTCGTCTTAAGTTTATAGCCTTTTCTTTAAGATTAGATTTCATCGAACAATCATACCTGGCAATATTATATAGAATAATTGTTCGAAAATTAAGCTTTATTTCGTTGCGCTATACTTACAAGACGAATATAATTAAGGGCAAACAATGGCTAAGGGCAAAAAGAAAGGCGAGGCGGTGAAGATTCTGGCTCTGGCGATCATCTTCGGAATGATGATTTTCAGCGGCCTTTCGATGGTTTTCATCAACTCCGCCACCGAGGCTCAGCCGCAAAGCTACCTCAATAACGGAGCGACTGGGACGACTGCTGGCGGCAGCGAGGTGCCCTGTCTGGCGCAGGGAGTGAAATTGCGGCAGAACTTCCAGGTAAATATAGCCATGAGCGTCGGCGGACAGCCGCAATCGATTCCGGCGGGCATCGGCATTTCGCAGACGTGCACCAGCGAGCTGAACACCTCGGTCATCGGCGTCATCAACGTCCAGGCTCAGGACGACCGCCAATACACTTTGGCCGACTTTTTCTCGGTTTGGGGACAAAGTTTTTACATTCCTGGCTACAACATTAAGATGACCGTCAGCGGCAAGCCGTCCGCTCAGATGGGAAATCTGGTTTTGAAGAGCGGCCAGAATATCGTATTAACCTATTCTTCATCGACGATCCAGTAGAATAGCCGAAAACAAAATAAAAAAAGAATGGAAAAGAACAGCGCGTTTCAGAACGCCTTGGACCAGCTCGTCTCGGTCAAGGAACAGGCCGGATTGGAGGATGATATCTATGAGCAGCTGAAGAAGCCGAAGAGATTTATGGAAGTGAGCATTCCGGTGCGGATGGACGACGGCAGGATGAAAGTTTTTACCGGCTACCGGTCGCAATTCAATGACGCGCGCGGCCCGTACAAGGGAGGGATCCGCTTCCACGAGCGGGTGAGCGAGGATGAGGTGAAGGCTTTGAGCATGTGGATGACTTGGAAAACGGCCGTGATCGACATACCTCTTGGCGGCGGCAAGGGCGGAGTGATCGTTAATCCGAAGGAGCTGAGCGCCGGAGAGCTCGAAAGGCTCTCGAGAGGCTATATAAGAGCCATCGCGCCTTTCATCGGCGAGAGGGTGGATATTCCGGCTCCCGACGTCTATACCGACCCCAGGATAATGGCCTGGATGCTCGACGAGTACGAGCAGATCGTCGGACACAAAGCTCCCGGAGTCATCACCGGAAAGCCGCTCTCTATCGGCGGATCGAAAGCGAGAGGTTACTCGACTGCCCAAGGAGGGTTTTATGTTTTGGAGGAGCTGCTGAATAAGATCGGGCTGGGAAAGGAGGCGAGGATCTCCATCCAGGGCTTCGGAAACGCCGGTGCCAACATGGCGGAAATCATGGCCAAGAACGGATATAAGATAACCGCGGCGAGCGACACGAAGGGCGGCGTAAGCGATCCTGGCGGTTTGGATATTAAAAAACTAGAAGAGCATAAGAAAGCAACCGGCTCGGTTATCGGCTTCGCGGGAGGAGAAAATTTAAAGGGAGACATACTGGAAGCGGAAACGGATATCCTGATTTTAGCCGCTTTGGAAAATGCCATAACGAAAGAGAATGCGGAAAACGTCAAAGCGAAGGTCATTCTGGAACTGGCCAACGGCCCGGTCTCGCCCGAGGCGGATGAGATTTTGAACGAGAAAGGGACTGTTATCGTTCCGGACATTTTGGCGAACGCCGGCGGAGTCGGCGTAAGCTACCTGGAGCAGGTGCAGAACGCCTATATGTATTACTGGAGCGAGGTGGAGGTTCTGGCCAAGTTGAAAGAGATGATGATTAAAGGCTTCAACGACGTCTGGAACGCCAAGGAGGCGAATAAGACGAGCATGCGGAATGGCGCCTACATTTTGGCCGTTACCCGCGTCGCGCAGGCGATGAGAGACAGAAGTTAAAATTCGAAATTCGAAATCCTAAATCCGAAACAAACTATAATTTACAAATTCCAAATACGAAACACAAACGGATTTGTAATTTGTAGCTTGTAATTTCTAATTTGTTTCGGATTTCGATATTAGGATTTAGAATTTTCCTTTCCAAGGTTTTCCACTATCGCCACTTCTACCGGAACGATGGGGAAGGGACTGTAGCGCATATTGCTGTATGCCTCGATCAGAGATTTTATGAGCGGAACGTGCTTTTCGAGCTTGATTAGCTTGGCTTGTTCCTGCATCTCTTTAAGTTCTTCTTCGGTCAATTCACGCTCAAAAATCGAGATGATATTCGGATCGAAGCTCAAGGCGAGGACTCTCCGCAGGTATTGAATAAGATCTTTGGTCATCTGGACCATGTTCGCGCCGCTCTCATCCATCTCTTCGACGAACTTCAGCGCGCCGGGCAAATCTCCGTTCAGGAGTTGCCGCGAAAGAGAAGAGGTCTTATTCAATCCCACTTTGCCTAAGACGCTTTCCACGCCATTAAGCGTCACTTCCTTTTCGAAGGAGTAGACCTGCTCGAGCAGAGCCTCGGCATCGCGGAAGCTGCCCTCGGCCGAGGAGGCGATTAACTCCAGCGCCGGTTTCTCGGTTTTAATCTTCTCGGCGCCGGCTATTTTCTGCAGCTCGTCGACCAGCATTTTTAACGAAGCCTTATGAAAGTTGAAGCGCTGGGTGCGCGAGACGATGGTCGCCGGAAGCTTATCGTACTCGGTCGTCGCCAGGATGAAGATGGCATGCTCGGGCGGCTCTTCGAGCGTTTTTAGCAGGGCGTTAGCCGCCTCTTTGGTCAGCTGGTGCGCCTCGTCGATGATGTAGACCTTGTATCGGTACGAGGTGGGGGAGAGCTTGATGCCTTCCTTCAGGCTGCGCATCTCGTCGATTCCGCGGTTGCTAGCGGCATCAATCTCGACCACGTCCAAGGCGCGGCCGGAGTCTATCTCTTCGCAGGGGCGGCAGCGGTTGCATGGCTCGCCCAAGTCGTGGAACTTCTTGTCTTCGGCCCTGGTTTCGCAGTTGGCGATCTTGGCCAGGATTCTCGCGGTGGTGGTCTTGCCGGTGCCGCGCGGGCCGTAGAAGAGATAGGCGTGCGCCAGGCGGTCGGCCTTGGCGGCGTTGCGGATAACCTCGGCTATCTCCTCCTGCCCGACCAGATCGGCCAGGGTTTTGGGGCGGTATTTCCTGTAAAACGTGAGCGCCATAACAGGTTTTATTATATCCGCAATTGGAGTAAAATGCGACAGTAAAAGCGTAAAGCTTAAAGCGCAAAACGCAAAATAACTACGTTATTGTTTTCGCTTTTAGCTTTTAGTTTTAAGTTTATTGCTATGCCTGACTACGAGCTGGAAATAGAGGGGTTTCGCGGGCCGTTACACAAGCTTTTGGAGCTCATCGAGAACCGGAAGATGGAGATCAGCCGGGTCAGCCTCGGGGCGGTAACCGGGGATTTTTTGGGGTACATCGGCAGGCTGGAGAGCGTCGCGCCGCAGGTTATCGCCGACTTCATCTCGGTCGCGGCCAAGCTGGTCCTTCTGAAGTCGATGCTCCTCTTGCCCTCGAATATTTTCAACGAGGAAGACGAGAAGGAGGCGGCCGATCTCGAGCTGCGCCTCAGCTTATACAAGCAGTTCAAGGCGGCGGAGAGACATCTGCGCAACGCCTGGTCTGGGCACGAGATGTTTACGCGGCCTTTCTTGCGCAACATCGAGCCGGGCTTTTACCTGAGCCAGGCGATCTTGCCTGAGCAGCTTCTCTTGGCTGTCAAAAAGGTTTATTCGGATGCAGCGGTTTTTTCCCCGGCCGCCGAAAAAAGGGAGATAAGCGTCGAGAGTCTTGAGGAAAAAATGAGAAAGCTTGCCGAGCGCATTACCATCGCCATAAGATCTAGCTTCAGCGAGCTGACCAAGGATGCGGACCGCGGCGAACTGGTGGTCGTCTTTCTTGCTCTGCTGCACCTTTTGAAAGATAATGCCATCAACATACGGCAGGACGAGATTTTTTCGGAAATGATAATAGAAAAAGCGTAAAAAACTATGGAAACCAGCAAAATCAGCGACGCCTTAGAGGCGCTTCTCTTCGTTTACGGGGAGCCGATGAAGGTCCGCAAAGCGGCCGAGCTTCTTGGCGTTTCCGAAGAGGAGATCGAGGCGGCGGCGCGCATTCTTAAAGAAAAGGCCGAGGCTGGAGGGGGGTTGTCCCTGATGATTTCCGAAAGCGGGCTGCAACTGGCCACCAAGCCGGAGTTTTCCGAGCTGGTCCAGAAGATCTCCAAAGAGGAGATGGATTCCGAGCTTTCTCCGGCGAGCCTCGAGACGCTGGCCATCATCGCTTATCTGGGGCCGGTCAGTCGCGCGGAAATCGAATACATCCGCGGCGTGAATTCTTCATTTATCCTCCGAAATCTATCGATTCGCGGCCTTATCGAAAGGAAATCGGATCCCCGCCGGCCCAACACCTTTGCCTACCAGTCTTCATTGGATTTTCTGCGGCACATCGGCCTTGACACCCCCGGGAAGTTGCCAGAATATGAGAAGTATCGCGACCTACTCAGGTCGCTGAGAGAAGAAAATAAGCAAGAGGAGGTCCGAGCCGAGGGAAGCTCCAGTAATTAAATAATCACATGAAACTGACGCCCAAAGTAGTTCTAATAGCTGTTATTGTCGTTGCCGTAGCCGGAGTCGGAGTTTATAAATTAAAGTCTTCCCATCCGCCGGTCAAAAAAGAAACCGCCGCCGTAGTGAACGCGCTCCCGCCCTCCCTGCCTTCCACTCCGGTTCCCGGGGTAACCGCGGTGGCTTACGGCGTTTACAATCTTAATGGCACCGAGATCATGGGCGACAACGTCAACCAGGTCTGGCCGCTGGCTTCGGTAACCAAGCTTATGACCGCAGAGATAGCTCTGAAGAATATGGCGACCGATACCCCGATAACCATTTCCTCTAGCACGCTCTCGGTCGGGGGCAATGATGCCCACCTTCAGATAGGGGAGGTTTATCCCCTGAGCACGGCTCTTCGGATAATGCTCGTTATGTCAGACAACATCACCGCTCAGGCCATTGCCGATAACTACGGATATCCGCAGTTCATAGCGGCGATGAACGCCGAAGCGAAATCGCTCGGGATGGCCAGCACCACTTACGCCGACCCGGTCGGTTTGTCCAACCAGGACGTCAGCACGATCGCCGATATGGCCAGGCTGGTATCCTACCTTTGGAGCAGTAACCAGCAGATATTCAACATCAGCACCTATACCCACGGCTACGTGCACCCAGAAAACCGCGCGGCGAGCCATTACATCATCAACATCGACCAGCTGGCCGGCCACCCCGATTTTATGGGAGGAAAGACGGGGACGACGCCCGACGCCAAGGATAACATCGTGGCCATACTGCAGCGCAGCAATGCCAACCAGGGGTATCCATTTATTATTCTTGTCTTCGGTTCTACCGACCGTTATGCGGACGTTAGCAAGATAATTGCGGCGATGCCCCAATGATGATCGAATCGGTCAAAGTCCTCGTTACCACCATCGTCGCTTTCCTGCTGGCGATGGTTATCTCGACCCCCGTCTTGCGCCTGATCCGCAGGCTGAACTTTAAGAAACAGATACGCACCAGCGAAGAGACTCCGATTTTCTCCAAGATGCACAAGGGGAAAGAGGGGACGCCGACGATGGGTGGCATAATAGTTTGGGGGACCGTTCTCATTATGGCGATCGCTTTCGCCCTGTTGCACGTCTTCTTCGACGGCTTCTGGGGATATCTCAGCTTCCTGAACCGCTCGGAAACATATCTGCCGCTCGCCGCCCTGATCATCGCCGCCGGACTGGGCCTCATTGACGACATCTTGGGCGTCCTGCACATCGGGCCGCACGGCGGAGGATTGGGGGTGCGCCACAAGATCATCGTTTACATATTTCTTTCCTTGATCGGCGCCTGGTGGTTTTTCGTGAAACTGGATTGGCACGTTCTATACATACCTTTCGTCGGCTATTACAACATCGGCTGGTGGTACGTCCCGCTTTTCATATTCATCGTTTTCGCCAGCGCTTTTTCCGCCAACGAAACCGACGGGCTCGACGGGCTTCTCGGGGGAGTTTCGCTGTTCGCCTTCGGCGCCCTGGCGGTTATCGCTTTCAGTCGCGGGATGTACGACCTCTCGGCTATGAGCGGAGCGATCGCGGGAGCCTTGCTGGCCTTCCTCTGGAACAACATTTATCCGGCGAAGTTTTTCATGGGCGATACGGGATCGATGGCCTTGGGGATAACCCTCGGCGTAACGACGATGCTCACCAACAGCGTCTTTTTCCTACCTTTCTTCGGAATCATACTTGTGATCGAATCTCTCTCTGTTCTCATCCAGATTTTCAGCAAGAAGGTGTTCAAGAGGAAGGTCTTCCTCTCCGCGCCGATCCACCACCATTTCGAGGCTTTAGGCTGGCCGGAATCGCAGGTGACGATGCGCTTTTGGATAATCTCTCTGGTCTGCACCGGCTTCGGCCTCATCCTATACTTTTTAAGCACGCTTTATTTGCGCTAGAATAAAAAGCAATGAGTTTGCTGATTCGCAACGTGCGGATAGTCGACGGCCGCGGCCGGGAGCCCTACAAGGCCGACTTGCTGGTTCAAAAAGATCGGATCTCGGCGATCGGCAATCTGCGAAGCAAACAGGCGGCCAGCTCGATCGACGGCCTGGGCAACTTCTTGGTCCCGGGCTTTATCGATTCCGGAGCTGTTCCGGACCGCTATCTCGACCTTTTGACGAATCCGGCGCAAACCCAACTGAAAGGGGAGGGTGTGACGACGGTTATCGGCGGAAACGGCGGCGTCTCCCTAGCTCCGCTGATCTACGGAAGGCTAGAAGCTTTGGCTAAGTGGTCCGGCGGCGCTAGCGTCAACACCAACTGGCACCTTTTCCATGAGATGCTTGATTCTCTGGCGCGCCTGCGCCTGGGGATTAATTTCGGAAGTTCGGCGGGATACGAGACGATCCGCTCGGCGATCGCCGGGGAAGAATTCCGCGAGCTGACCAAGAATGAGCAGCGCGTGGTTTTGAAGGTGATCGAGCGAGCGCTGCGCGACGGAGCGTTCGGCGTTTCGCTCAACTCGGCCAATGCGCGGATGGCGAGAGTCGAAGCAAAAGGAGTCATCTCCCAGGTCAACCGTCACCGCGGCGTTATTTCACTATCGCTGGACGCCAAAGACGGAGAGGAAGAGGTTCTAAAGATTATCCGCTCCTTCTCGGAGAAGGGGAAAGAGAAAGTTTTGGTTACCGACTTTTTTCCGACTATCGGCTACGAGGATGTTTTTGAAAAAACGCTGGTCGCCGCGCCTAAAAACGTCAGGTTCGTTTTGAAGCCATTCCCGACGATTCTAAAAACCCCGTCGGAAATCCTGCCGGAGTGGATATTAAAGGATCGCGGTGCCGAAGATGTGGCTAAACTTCTGGCTCAGCCGGAAGTGGCGGAAAGAATCGCCGATGAACTTTCCTGGATGAGGCCGAAGGAGGCGGTTCTTTCTTACTCAGGCCGGCACTCCTATTTCGAGGGCAAAAGCGTTTCCGAACTGGGCGAACTTTACGAACTGCCCCCGGCCAAGGCCCTGATCAAAGTATTTTCAATGTGCAAGCTGCGGTGCGGCATCCTGTATTCCGAGGCCAATTCCGAGGTTCTGCGCAAGCACCTCGCCGATGAAAACGTTTTCGCTTCCACTTACGGCCATTCGAAGCTCAGCCGCCTAACGGCGGAACGCGGAGAGCGGAATCATTTTTCCGAATACCTGCGCGCGGCAACCGAGGTTGGCCAGACTCTTCCCGAAGCGGTGCAGCGGATAACTTCCGCTCCGGCCAAGTTCTTTAATTTGGAAAACAGAGGGGCGATCCTCGAAGGAAATTTCGCCGACTTGGTTTTAATCGATAAAGACAACTTCCGCGCGATCGAAACGATCGTCGGCGGGGTTACCGGCGGGCGCGCTTTATATCATCGCGGATAGCTTTAATCGGGAAAAGATTGTTGACCGCTGCTTTTGCGGATAAAATTAATTGAACGCCGCAGTTTTTTTATGAACAAGAGGCAAATCGATTACATCATATTAGTCATCACCATTCTCTTGGTGGTTTTCGGATTGATAGAACTGGCCTCGGCCTCTTCCGGATTGGGAAAAATCCAATTTAACAATCCGTATTATTACCTAGAGCACCAGATTATGTACGGCATCAGCTTGGGCCTGCTGGGTTTTTTTGCCGCGCTTTATATTCCGTACAAGGTTTGGAAAAAAATATCACCGGTACTTCTCGGAATAAACGTCTTGATGATTCTCCTGCTTTTCACCCACCTCGGCGTAGACGCGGGAGGGGCGGAAAGATGGCTGAGGATAGGCAAGCTGGCTTTCCAGCCGACGGAATTCCTGAAGATAACCCTGGTGCTTTACCTTTCGTCATGGCTTTCGAGCGGACGAGCCGACCGCAAGGGCATCCAAGAAGGACTTATTCCGTTCGTCTCGATCGTCGGATTCATTTCCCTCATGCTTCTCCTGCAGCACTCGACCAGCGCCATGGTGATGCTCTTGGTCGGAGCGACCGCCGTCTATTTTGTCGGCGGGGCTAAAACGAAGTACATACTTTACGTCGGCGGAGCGGCGGCCGCAATTTTGGTTTTGGCGGTGCTCATAACGCCGTACCGCATGCAGCGCATCCTGACCTTCCTTCACCCGAACCAAAACACCAGCGGGGCAGCCTACCAGATAAATCAGTCGCTCATAACCATCGGCAGCGGAGGCTTCTGGGGCGTCGGCTACGGCCAATCGCAAACCAAAGAATACTTGCCGGCCAGGATTAACGACGCGATCTTCGCCGTCATCGCCGAGGAGTTCGGCTTCATTGGTGCGACGATACTGATACTGGCTTATCTTTTCTACATCACAAGATGCTTCTTGCTGGCGAAAGAGACGCGCGATCCGTTCGGCCGGCTGGTGCTTGTCGGATTCGCGACGATCATCGGCGCCCAGACTTTCATCCACGTCGGCGCGACCTCCGGGCTGATACCTCTAACCGGAGTTCCTTTGCCGTATATCAGCTACGGAGGCAGCAGCTTGGCGGCCTTTATGACAATGTCGGGCCTGATGCTCAACATCAGCAGGAGCGCATAGGAAGCGTAGAGCGAAAAGCGCAAAAGGCAAAATACCGAAAATCCTAAATTCGAATATCGAAATTATAAGCTTCAAATTACAAACTAGTTCGCGCTTCGTATTTGAAATTTGTTATTTGTGATTTATTTAGGATTTAGGATTTCGAATTTAGGATTTAGCTAGCTGCTGGCCGTTGTTTTTCGCTTTTAGCTTTTCGCTTTGCGCTCTTTTGCTTTCCCCTTGCGTTAAAGTCATTGTTGCAACCAAAAGCATTTTAAATTAGGTTTTAATTAATGAATTCAAAGATTCGCATTTTGTTTACCGGAGGGGGGACTGGGGGGCATATTTATCCGCTGATTGCGGTTGCGGTCGAGGCGCAGGCGCTGGCGGCCGGAAAGGGAATTGATCTCGAGATCCGTTACCTAGGGGCTTACGGGCCTTATCGAGGCCTTTTGGAAAAGAATGGTATGCGAGTTGGCGGCGTAATCGGCAGCAAGCTTCGCCGGTACTTTTCCTTAACTAATTTGTTCGAGGGGCCGAAGATGCTTATCGGAATGCTTCAGGCTTTGGTTAAAGTCGGCCTCTTCCGCCCACAGGCGGTTTTCTCCAAAGGCGGCCCCGGAGCTTTGCCGGTGGTCTGGGCGGCGAAATTCTATCGGATACCGATTCTAGTTCACGAATCGGACGCGATTCCGGGAATGACCAGCCTGTGGACCGGGAGGTACGCGCAGAAGGTCGCGGTCTCTTTTGATTCAGCCGCAAAATATTTCCCCGGGAAAGCGTTTCTGGCCGGCAACCCGATCCGGAAGTATCTATTGGCCGAGGAACCGGAGATAAAGACGCAGGAGGGATTCAAAAAGTTCTTCGGCTTCGACCCGCAGGCGCCTCTCCTGCTTTTCCTTGGCGGGTCTCAGGGCGCGGTGCGGCTGAACAATTTTGTTCTGCAAAACTTGCGGGCTTTGCTGCCGAAGTACCAGATACTGCACCAGACGGGAACCGCCAATTATGACCGCGTTGTCCGCGAGTTTTCGGGTTTTGCTGAGACAGGGGAGGGAGCACCGCTAAAAAGCCGCTACCAGCCGGTTCCGTATTTTAACGACGACATTCGGCTGGCCATGCGCGCCGCGGATTTGATAGTAAGCCGCTCCGGCGCGGGGAGCGTTTTTGAAATTGCGGCCTTCGGTAAGCCCTCAATCTTAATACCATTGCCAGAAGCAGCACAAAACCACCAACTGGCCAACGCTCAAGAATATGCGGCCGCCGGGGCCGCCGTGGTTATCAAAGAAAAAGATCTTTCCATCGAAACATTTTCGGCAACCGCGGATTCTATTCTCTCCGGCATTGAGAATAAAGCGGCGATGTCCGAAGCAGCGCTTAAGTTTTCTAAGCCTGAAGCAGCAAAAGAAATCGCCGCGGAGATTTATAAGCTGGCCGGAACTCCCATCTCTTAGTTATTGACACTTTTTACAACACGGGTTATACAGCCGTTAGTTTGCACATCTATAAAAGGAGTTGGCGATTAATGGATGCAGATCGGCGCGTTGCCCAGGCAGTGCTTGATCGGGTTTTTCAGACCGAGAGGGAGTTGAGTTCGCTTTTCGGAGAAGAATTCATTGCCATCGACGACGTTGCTAAATGCTTCGGGGAGATGTTCGTGCCCGAAGACTTCCCGCACTTTGAATCTTTCGACTTTCCGGAGCTGCTCGACGATCAACCGAGAGATTCATTTCTGGTTCTCCCGTCGCCGGAGTTTCTCTGCCATCATCTGCTTGCGGTGAGGAAGGAGCTTGTTGACCTGCGGAATCTCGATTCCGAAGATGAACGCTTCCTGCGCATTACCGGTGGAAAGCCGGGGTGGCTGATGATTCGCAAGTCGAATCTAGCCAGGCAGAGCCGCCGCAACGGCCACGTTCCGCCGCGCGGCGAAGAGTTCGCTGCAACGAGCACTATACTCTGGGCGGCGCTGCTCTATCGCTTGGTGCGCGGGAGAGATCTGTTCAAGGAGCCGGTCTACGCGGTTCACCCTTCGGCCCTGATTTCGACCGTCGGAGGAACGATCGGCATTCGCAGCGTTTTCAGCATCGAGCAGGGAGTGCCCTTGGCTTCCGAGATCGTCATCAATTCCTAGACTTACCTTTGGAGACCGACTTGCAAAAGCCGGTCTTTTCCTTTTAAAACAAGGCTTTTTAAGCTATAATGCCGACATGCCTTACGAAGATGTCAGAGTCAGGTTCGCTCCTTCGCCGACCGGCCCGCTGCACATCGGCAGCGCCCGAACGGCCCTTTTCAACTATCTTTTCGCCAAAGCGACCGGCGGGAAGTTTATCCTGCGCATAGAGGATACCGACTTTGAGCGCTCCAAAGAGGAATTTACGCAAAACATTACAACCGGTCTTTCTTGGCTAGGATTAAGCTGGGATGAGTTTTACAAACAGAGCGAACGCATTTCGATTTATCGCGGCTACCTGGAGAATTTGATAGAGGAGGGGAAAGCTTATCCTTGTTTTTGCAGCAAGGAAGATTTGGAGGCGGAGCGGCAGGCGATGCTTTCGCAGGGGTTGGCGCCTAAATATTCTGGCAAGTGCCGAGCCATACTGAAAGAAGAGGCCGCGAAAAAAGTCGAAGCCGGGGATAGTTACGTCATCCGCTTCAAGACTCCGGAAACCGAGGTCAGCTTCAAAGACTTGATTCACGGGACGATAAAATTCGAGACCGCGCCGATCGGCGACTTCGTTATCGCCCGCAATTTTGACCAGCCGCTCTATCAGTTCGCAGTGGTGGTGGACGATATGCTGATGAAAATCAATTATGTCATCCGCGGCGATGACCATATTTCGAATACGCCGAAACAAATACTCATCGCCAAAGCGCTGGGAGCCGAGACTCCGCATTTCGCCCACATCCCGATGATCTTGAATCCCGACCGCAGCAAGATGTCTAAAAGGTTCGCCGACACCTCGCTGCAGGATTACATCGATAAGGGGTATTTAAGTGAGGCAATCGTGAACTTTCTGGCCTTATTGGGTTGGCACCCGCAGGACGACCAGGAGGTGATGAGCATGGAGGAGATAATCAAGAAGTTCGATATCGCCCGCGTGCAGAAAGGTGGAGCGGTCTTTAACTCCGAGAAGCTGGACTGGTTCAACACTCATTACCTCTCACATCTGCCCGATGAAAAACTCCTGGAAGAGGCGAAAAAGTTCCTTCCTAGCGAGTGGAACGTTAATTCAAAAATGTTGAATTCGGTTAAAACCCGGACAAAGAACCTGAGCGAGCTGAAAGAGGCTTTGGCCTTTTATTTCGAACTTCCCGAATATCCGAAAGATTTATTGCGTTGGAAGGAAGAAACAAACGTGCGCGTTGCCGAGAATCTTCGGGAGACGCTTAAGCTTCTGGAGGACACGGAAGATGATTTGTTTACCGAAAAAGCGCTGGAGGCGAAAATTATGTTTATGCTTGGGGAAAAGAGCAGGGGAGAGTGGCTCTGGCCGCTGCGCGTCTCCCTTTCCGGGCAGAAGAACTCTCCGGGGCCGTTCGAAATGATGGAGGCTTTGGGAAAGGCTGAAAGCGTCCGCCGCGTGCAGGCGGGGATCCGTAAGGCGGAGGAATAGATGCGATTTAAAATTCAGAAAAGCGCCGGCTTCGCTAGGGCGTTGGCTATAGCGGCAGGAGCGGGAGGATTCTCTCTTGTTTTAGCCTTTTCCTTTTTTACTCCGGTTGCCGCTGCCGCGGACGTTGATGCGATACAGGAGATGATCGCGGGCAAAACTGCCGAACTCCAGTCTATAAGCTCTAAGATCCAGGAAACGCAATCTAGGCTGGCTGAAATCGGAACGCAGAAGAAAACGCTAAATGGTGCCATCGCGCAGCTCAATTACGGCATCGAACAGATAAATCTCGGTATTAAGTCGCGGCAGGTTAATATTGAAAAGCTGGAGTTGGAAATGCAGCTTATAGATGACCGCCAAGGGAGGATACAAGAAAGCGTTGCCTCAAAAAAGAAGGCTGTCGGTTCAACGATGCGCCAGCTGCAGCAGATCGGCGGTCGCGGCTCTCTGCAGATTTTTCTGTCAAACTCAACTCTGTCCGAAGCCGTTTCCGAACTTCAGAACACCAATAGCTTGCAGACCGGCCTTATGAGCAGCATTAGCGAGCTGAACAAACTTTCCGACCAGCTGGAGCAGACTTTAACCGATGCTTCAGGGAAGCGGCAGGCGATACAAGCGGAGAAGAAGAACCTGCAGAACTCGATGGCGATAGCCGTTCAAGAGAAAAACGCCAAAACCGATGTCCTGGCGGTGGCAAAAAACCAGGAAAGCGTATATCAAAAACAGTTGACTTCGCTTCAGGAACAACAGGATTCGATTGCCTCGCAAATAAGCCGGATGGAGCAGGAGCTGAAAGCGGCTTTGGCTCCCGGCCAAATTCCGTCGGCGATAAAGGGATTATTAAGTTGGCCGGTTGCCATGCTTTCTGCGGGCGAAAGCGGAAGGCTGACGCAGGCTTATGGGAATATCGATCACTCTTTGTATGGAAATCATCCGCATAACGGAATAGATGTCGGAACGCCGATTGGAACGCCGATTTATGCCGCGGCCGACGGAGTCGTGGTCAGAGTGGATCGCAATGACGTAAGCTCCTGGAAAAAATATCAGTACGGAACATATGTTTTAATAGATCACCAGAACGGGCTAAGCACTTTGTATGCTCATCTGGCCAAATACCTGGTGTCCGCCGGAGACAAGGTTAAGAGGGGAGAGTTGATAGCCTATTCGGATAACACCGGCTATTCCACCGGCTCGCACTTGCACTTTGGCCTGTATTTGACCCCGGCCGGCGGATGGCGGCAAACCGCTACTGCTCCGGGCCTCTTGCGAGTGCCGCCGGCCTCCGGCCTGGTTCCGGTCGCGGCGACGCTTGACCCGGCGGTTTACCTGCAATAACCTTAAACTATATGAATTGGAATTCGCTTCTGCCGCAACTGAACGCCGCCGGACAGACTTTTCTCCTTTTGATGAAAGAGCTCCTGGGCATCTTGCTAAAACTTTTGGAGTTTCTCGTCTCGGCCATTCAGGGGGTGACGAAGGGATAAAAAAAGCGCAAAGCTAAAAGCGAAAAACACTTACTAGGGACTAGGGGCTAGGGGTTAGAGACTGTAAATGATGGATGGCTGACTAAACCCTAATCCCCAGTCCCTACTTTAACTTT
>JAJZPD010000043.1 GCA_021811305.1 bacterium | reverse complement strand
AGGATAAATTAAACAAGTCGATTTAAAGCTTAATAAAGCTAATATCTATTAAAACTAATTAAACATGGCGGAAAAAGAAAAATTCGCGAGGACTAAGCCGCATGTTAACGTGGGCACCATCGGTCACATCGACCACGGCAAGACTACGCTCACGGCGGCTATCACCCACGTCCTTCACTTGAAGGGATGGGCTAAGAAAGAAGAGAAGGTCGATCAGATCGACAACGCTCCGGAAGAAAAAGCGAGAGGAATCACCATCGCTTTGCACCACTCGGAGTATGAGTCGGAGAAGCGGCACTACGCCCACATCGACGCTCCGGGCCACGCCGACTACATCAAGAACATGATCACCGGCGCCGCCCAGATGGACGGAGCGATCCTGGTGGTTTCGGCCGCTGACGGCCCGATGCCGCAAACCAGAGAGCACGTTCTTTTGGCGCGCCAGGTTGGAGTTCCGGCGATCGTCGTCTTCCTGAATAAGGTTGACATGGTCGACGACAAGGAACTCGTGGACTTGGTCGAGGCTGAGGTGAGAGAGCTGTTGAAGAAGTATGACTTCCCGGGAGATGAAATCCCCGTGGTGAGAGGTTCTGCGTTGAAGGCCCTCGAAACCACCTCTGCCGACGATCCCGACGCCCAGCCGATATTGGAGCTCGTCAAATACTTGGACGAGTATATCCCGGAGCCGAAGAGGGACACAGATAAGCCGTTCCTGATGCCGGTCGAAGACGTCTTCACCATCGAAGGCCGCGGAACCGTGGTTACCGGAAAAGTGGAGAGAGGCGTCGTCAAAGTTAACGATGAAATTGAAATCATCGGACTCAAGCCGACCCAGAAGACCGTCGTTACCGGAATCGAGATGTTCAACAAAGTTTTGGATGAGGGTATTGCCGGCGACAACGTCGGAGCATTGCTCCGCGGGTTGAAGAAGGAAGACGTGCAGCGTGGACAGGTTTTGGCTAAGCCGGGAACTGTCACTCCGCACACCGAGTTCGAGACCGAAGTCTACATCCTGAGTAAGGAGGAAGGCGGACGCCACACTCCGATCTTCAAGGGGTATAAGCCGCAGTTTTACATCCGCACTACCGACGTCACCGGCGAGGTGACTTTGGGCGAAGGAGTGGAGATGGTTATGCCGGGCGATACCGTTAAGTTCGCCGTTAAGCTTATCTCTCCGGTAGCTTTGGAAGAGAAGCAAAGGTTCGCTATCCGCGAAGGCGGGCACACCGTCGGAGCCGGAGTTGTTACGAAAATCATAAAATAAAAGTTAAATGGCCAAGGAAGGCGAAAAAAACGACAGGCTGCGCTTACGCATAAAATCCTACGATCATCGTTTGGTTGATAATTCTTGCCGGCAGATCGTGGACACTCTCCATCGGTACAACGCCGAGATTATCGGCCCGATTCCGCTGCCGACCGAATTCCGCCGCTATACGGTCAACCGCTCGACCTTTGTCCACAAAACCTCGCGCGAGCAGTTCGAAATGCGCGTTCATAAACGCCTGATCGACATCCTCAACCCTGGCCAAAAGCTTATAGAATCCCTAAGTGAACTCAACCTGCCGGCGGGGGTTGATGTGGAAATAAAAATGGTGTAAGATTTCCACGCAGGGATAGCACAAAACAACCGAGGCATATCCCCGGTTGTTTTGATTAGAGACTACAATGACCAAAATCAAAGCCAAAAAACTGAAAATGAGCCAGCTTTACCGCGACGGCGAATCGGTCGCAGTCACTCCGGTGGAGGTAATGGATGTCGAAGGCGGAAATTTTTCCGATCTCGGTCTAATGGTCGGCGATAAGGTCAAAGTGAGCGGCGTCTCCAAAGGCAAAGGCTTCCAGGGAGTGGTGAAAAGGCACGGCTTCCGCGGCGGCCCGAAGACCCACGGCCAAAAGAACCGCTGGCGCGCTCCGGGCTCGATCGGCAGCACCGCTCCGCAACACGTTTTCCCGGGAAAGAAAATGGCCGGCCGCATGGGAGGAACGCAAGTGACCGTCGCCAACCTGACAGTCGCTGGTTTAGATGGAAAGATCATCTACCTCTGCGGCGCCGTTCCCGGCGTTCGCGGCGGCGTCCTGAAAATACGAAAATAAAAAAGCGACCATGAAACTGGATGTCTATAATCAGAAAGGCGAGAAGGTAGAGAGCGTTGAAGCCTCTGACCGTATTTTTAACCGCGAGTGGAACGCTGACCTGGTTCACCAGGCCTTGCGCACCCAGGAGGCCGAGAGTCGCCAGAACCTGGCTCACGCCAAGGGACGCAGCGAAGTTGCTGGAGGCGGAAAGAAGCCGTGGAGGCAGAAGCACACCGGGCGATCCCGTCAGGGATCGACCAGGTCTCCGATCTGGGTCGGTGGTGGCGTGACTCACGGACCAACTAAAGAGAAGAACTACTCTCTGAAAATAAACCAGAAGATGCGCCAAGCGGCGATTTTTTCCGTCCTTTCCAAGAAGCTGGCCGAGGGCGAGCTGAAGGTCATCGATTCGCTGGAAGTCGGCGAGAAGACCAAGTTGGTCAACGGATTCCTGGCCGCGTTCTTTG
Source organism: bacterium (assembly GCA_021811305.1). GTDB lineage: Bacteria > Patescibacteriota > Minisyncoccia > UBA6257 > Colwellbacteraceae > JACWAO01. The sequence goes on along the minus strand of JAJZPD010000043.1, from coordinate 296 downwards.
CCAAGCTCGGGCAGAAAAGCGGGAAGGTCAGCGCTTTGCTTATTCCGAACGAAGCCAACCGCATTATCTATCGCGCCAGCCGCAACCTTCCTTCGGTGAAGAGTCTTAACCCTAATTCCTTGAACGTCTACGATCTGATGAAATATCGCGACATTCTATTGGACAAAGAGGCGCTATCGGCTATTGATAAACACTACCATGCCGGCAAATAAGCTTTTAATAAAACATCCGATCGTGAGCGAAAAGGCCGTCTCCCTGTCGAATAACGGGCAGTACGTATTTTTAATCGACCGCCG
>JAJZPD010000013.1 GCA_021811305.1 bacterium | reverse complement strand
TGTAAAGTAGGCAGGAACAGAGACGGAGCGACGGTTTTCGTCTCTCTCTCTCTCTCTCTCTCGTAGTTGCCTACAGAAAGCCGGATGCGAGCTCAGCATTTTGGTTTAAATTAAAGAAGTCGTTTTTGTACGATATAAAAAGTATGTTACCACAATTAAACTGCGAGCGCACGTAATATCAATGGTAGATGACGTAAAAGAATCACAAATCTTCTTATTTTTTACCAGTGTTCCCTGATATGCGACATGGCGTACTCCATGCTGCTATTCACCTTCTTGCCCGGGTTGAAGATGTTTTGAGGGTCGAAGATTTTCTTCGTTTCTTCAAACAGCTCATAAACTTTTTCGCCGTACATCTTTTCCAGGTAGGGGCTTCGAACAATTCCGTCGTTGTGCTCCGCGGTTATCGATCCGCCGTATTTCAAAACCAGATCGTATACTTTAGGCCCAAGCTCTTCGATAATTTGTTTTGTTTTGGGATCCTCTATTTTCATTAACGGAATGACATGGAAATTTCCGTCACCGACATGTCCTGCCACCGTGTAGATCAATCCGGTGTATTTGGCAAAAAGCGCGTTCAGCTCCGGCAAGAACTTTTCCAGGTGCTCCGGGTTAACAATGAAGTCGTCGATGAATGGCGCGGTGTGCTTGTCTTTTATCTTGTGGCGCAGAAGATTGAAGCTCTCGCGACGGATAAGCCAGTACTTTCGCATGTCGCGCGGGCTGCGCGCCACTTTGGTCCGCAATTTTAGCTCCTTTTGCAGCCTGTCGCTCAAAGCTTGCGCTTTGGCGTCTATTTCTTTCTCGTCGTTGCCGACAAACTCCACCTGAAGGATCAGCTTCGGCAATCCGCCCTTGAGCATCATCATAAACTCCGGCAGGAACTGGAAGCCGAGAGAAAGAATGTTTTTCGTGCCCATCAACTTGGCGAAGGAAGGGAAGAATTTCATCGCCAGCTTCAGGGTGTTGTCGTCGTAAGCCTCGAAGCTTTCCGGTTTCAAAGGCAAAACGTCGTTGATGAGCTGGGCCAGCGGCTCGAGCCCGTACAAGAAGACGATTACCAGCCGCGAATATTTCTCGTTCGGTATGAGATCCAAGGTTGCGTCGTTTAGCAAGCCCAAAGTGCCTTGCGCGCCGACGAATACCTTTACCAAGTTGAAGACGTCTTTTTCCTTATCCCATATGTTCCAGAGGTAATAGCCGGCGGAGTTCTTGTCCACTTTCGGCTTGGCCTGCTGGAGTAGGTCGTAGTTTTCCAAAATCAGCTTGTACATCTTGGAGTAAAGCCCCCCTTCAAATCCGCCCGCAGAGATTTTTGCCTCTAACTCCTGGCGATTGAGAGGCTTTAAGGTGTGCATTTTCCCGTCGCTTAAAACGGCATTAAGCTGCTCCACGTAATTTTCAGTCTTGCCGTACCGAAGCGACTTCTCGCCTCCGGAATTGTTGTTGACGATTCCTCCTACCGCGCAAATCTCCCGCGAAGCCGGGTAAGACGGAAAAATCAGATCTTTTTTCAGTGTTTCTTTTTCTAAGTCGCGGTAAAAAACGCCCGGCTGAACATCCACCGAATGGTCGCCAACCTCGCCTATCTTCGTGAAGTAACGTCCAAAAGAAACGATTATCGAGGAGTTCAACGGCCCGCCGCTCATATCGGTTCCAGCCGATCTGCCGGTAAGCGAGAGGCTTGGGTCGTCTTTTTTGCGGTCGCCTACGAATTTTACCAAATTTTCCAGGTCCTCCGCGTCTTTCGGGAAGACGACCACCTTCGGCTTAACCTCGAAAAGGCTGGCATCGTGGCTGTATTCGCTTAAAACGGAATCGGCGTTCTCAACGTCTCCTTTCACTATTTTTTTCAGCTCGTCTGCAAGATTCTCTATCATATTTTCTATGATGGCCCTCATGTATGCGCTTGTAAAGTGGATGGATTTTAAAATTCGACGCCGGCTAACCAAGCGAAGCCTGAGGCTTACAACGAAGATCCTTCGGCTTCGCCTCAGGATGACGCCGTATATTGTCACCCTTTGGCTTCGCCTTAGAACGACATTGTGATACCATTCTTCGCCTCTCGGTTTAGGATAGACACAGCGTAACGTAACATTTTAAAATTTAGAGTCTCACGATTTGGATTTTGCGATCCAAGCCTATTAGCTGTGGTTTACCACGACGAACAACTCATTTTTGCGGACCATGCCTAAAAGCAAGCTCTGTAGGAATGGATTTCCTAACTGGGATTTGTACTCAAGCACGGCAGTGCGTTTCATATCCTCCACGCCGGGAGGCAAAACGAATTTCATCCAGTTTTCACTGGCGCTCACCAGCCGCAGCGGCGGCAGAACATACATACGCGGAGCGTAATTCTGCGGTATCGGGAAATGGGGATAGTGGACGAAATAGTAGTAAATCGTCTTCCCTTTTCCGGAAGTTATCGCCGCCACTGCCTTGCCGATAGTGGCGTGATCGCGGTTGTAGTCCAAAGGGTCGGGGGCGATTATCACTTGCGGATTGACCTCGCTGATTATGTTTTGTAAGTTGTTTTGGAAAGAAGTTTGGTTGACTTTATACAATCCCCCATCGGGATAGCCGAGAAAGAAAAGATGGTCGGGAGTGACACCTAAGGCGCCGGTGGCTTTTATAAACTCATCGTAGCGGGAGTATTCCAAGCCGTGCTTGTTGCCGTTAGTTACCAGTGCGATCCAAACGTGGGCGCCGGCTTTTTCGCTCGCCGCGATATAGCCGCCCGCAGCGATAGTCTCGTCGTCGGGATGGGGAGAAAAAACCAGGATATTCTCCCCCGCCGTCGGAGTCGGAACGCTGTTTAAGACGTAGATCGCGGCCTGCGGCAGGGATTGGTAATACCAGGAATAAAACAACCAAGCGCCGGACACTATGATTATGCCCGCAATTAAAAGCGCTTTAATCAACTTATTTTTTTCGTCCGACAATAATTTTTTCATAAACTCCAACCAACTGTTTTTGGACGTTGGGCAAATCGTAACTTGCGGCCATTAAACGGCCCTTATTCCCGTATTGCTCGGCAATTTTCCCGTCTTTCAGCAAAAAAAGCAAAGCCTGGCTGAGAGCCCGGCTATTGCCTATTTTAAAACGCACTCCATTTTGCTTGTTCTTGACCAATTCTTTCAAGCCGCCGGCGTCGGCAGCCACCACCGGCAAACCTGAAGCCATCGCTTCGATAGTGGCGATGCTCTGGCCCTCAAGCGAGGGCATAACAAAGATATCCGCTAAGCGGTAAATCTGCGGCAGGTCGCGCGACTCATGTGAAACGTAGCCGACCCAGGTAATATGCTTGTCCGCTTTTATTTTTTTGGCCAAGGCCTTATATTCTCCTTTTAGCGACCCTTCTCCGACGAAAACGAAATGCGCTGATTTTTCTTCGGCCGCCACTTCCGGAACGGCTTCGATTATCGTCTCCAGCGACTTATCTTTTTCCAGCCTTCCGACATAGAGGATTATTTTTTTGTTCTTTGGCAGTCGGTATTTCCGGAATATTTCCGGGTCGGCCTTTCCCGAACGGAATCTTCGTATCATCACTCCGTTGGAGACGACATAAATCGGAACTTCGACGCCCAGTCGGCGCAGGGACAAGGAAAGCGACTTGGTCGGCGTTATCACCGCGCGGCAATCATTGTAGGTTTTAACAAGGTGATTCAAAACCATTTTTTCCGCCAGTTTGTCGAACGGCCACAAGAAGCGCAGATAGGCCAAAATGAACCCGGAATAGGAATGATTGGTTATCACAACTGGCACGCGATTTTTCTTGGCGGCCCGTAGGGTGGAAACGCCTACCTCCGCCGGATCCTGAAGATGCACAATGTCTGGCTTAAATTTCCTCAGCAAATCTCTAATCTCGTACAACCCGGAGAAGGAGGCCATCCGCAGGCCGGGACGAAAAGGATTCGGCATGGAAGGCAAAAAAGCCGCCGAAACATTAGACCCTATTTTTTCCACGGTTAGCTCGGAAGACTCGTCGGACGCGGGGGCGATAATCAAAACCTGGTGGCCGTTTTTAGCCAGATATTTGGAAAATTGGCTGACGAAAACCGCGACTCCCGAAAAAGCCGGCGATTTTGATTTTTTTTTAAAATCCATGAAAGACGACTCCGTCGCCAAAACAACGCGCATCTAAATTAGTCCATTAAATTCAACCCGGTCTCTTCGCTTTTTCTCCGAGTCACCGTGGCGGAAAAAATCTCAATGACCACCTCGACGGTCGCGCTGACGACTAGGCGATGGACGTGGCCCCCGACCATGCCATAATCTTCGCGCGAGAAAGCGCCGTGCAGATGGACCGACTTTTCTCCGTTTAAAACGCTGATATTACCCGACAGGCCGACTAGCTCCATCTTTTCGGGAAAGACCTTTTTGCGGTATTCCTTGGCCGCGACGTCGTAATAGCCTAATTCGACCTCGGCGGCCGAACCTATGCCGGAGAGTGCGGCCGCGCCGATATTTTTTTCATCGGCGAACCGAGCCAGGCCAGTGATAAGTTCCTCGCCAGGATCGAATCGGGCAATCATAGCGCTCGCGGAAGACAGGATGAGCTTCATACAAGCATTATAACAAACAAAAGAACGAGATAATATAGCCCAAAAAGAGGCGCAAAGCGTAAAGCGCAAAAGGCAAAATAACGAGAGCTCAAAATCCTAATATCGAAATCCGAAACAAATGTGAAAGCGCAAAGATTAAAGCGCAAAGCGCAAAAGAATCGACGACTGGCGGCCTATCGTTGTTTTTCGCTTTTAGTTTTGAGTTTTGCACTTTTCTATCCGTGCTTTATCTCCAATACGTCGCCGTCCTGCACGATGTACTCCTTGCCTTCGGAACGTATCCAGCCGTTCTGCCTGGCTTTAACCCAACTTCCCGCCTCCAAAAGTTTTTGCCAATTGATGGTTTCGGCGCGAATAAACTTCTTTTCGAAGTCGCTGTGAATAGCCCCGGCCGCCTGCGGCGCCTTTGATCCTTTTTCGATGGTCCAGGCGCGAGTTTCATCCTCTCCGGTCGTAAAGAAGCTGATCAAGCCAAGGACTTCATAGGCCTTTGCCACCAGTTCATTGACGTTCTGCGCTTGGCTCAGGTCGACGCAGACATAATCCGACCTAAGCTCTTTGATTTTCGCTAGGAGCCTTTCATTAGCGAGGCCGGCTAGACCGTTTAGGAGAAAAATCTGTGGCTTGGAGGTTAGGAGCTGCAGCTCCTTCACTGCGGAATTATCCAAAACTTCTCCCAGCAAGGAGTTGGCCAGCTGGCCGGATTTAAGAGCCTCAACAACGTCGCGAACCGCGCGCCAATCTTCCTGTTTTTTCTTGTCCCCGGTCCTGGCTTCGCCTTCCAGTTTCTCCATTCTTCTCTCAGCCTTTTCCAGATCCTTGAAGGTCAGCTCTAAGTTGATTATTTCCAGGTCGCGCAGCGGATCAATCGTCTCCTCGACGTGGATTATCCCGCCTCCTTCAAAACAGCGCAGAACGTGGCAGATCGCGTTCACCTCGGAGATATGCCCCAGAAACTGATTGCCCAATCCCTGCCCTTCGTGCGCGCCTTTGACCAGGCCGGCAATATCATAAAACTCGACCACGGCCGGTATTTTTTTCGCCGACTTGCTCATTTCTTCCAGCTTATCCAAGCGCTCGTCGGGAACGGCCACCACTCCAATATTCGGGTCGATGGTGGCGAACGGATAATTGGCGACGTTCACCTCTTGCTGCGTTAGAATGCGAAATAAACTCGACTTGCCGACGTTTGGCAGGCCGACGATTCCTATGGATAATTTCATGCCGTTAGTATTTCCGCCGCTTTTTTGGTCACGAGCACCGTGTGCTCAAAGTGAGCTGAGATGCTCTTGTCCGCCGTCTCGTAGCTGCCGTCGGGCAGGTCGATGATAGCGCTGGTTCCGATGCTGGTTATCGGTTCGATTGCCAGAACCATCCCCTCTTTCAGCTCCAACCCGCTTCCGGGCTGGCCGAAGTTGTAAATCACCGGGTCCTCGTGCAAAATATTTCCGGTGCCGTGGCCGGTCAGCTCCTCGAGGACGTGCATACCGCCGGCGGTCACGACTCGTTCAACGGCAAAACCGATGTCTCCAACCGTCCCGCCGGCTTTAGCGGCCCTAATCCCGGCCTCCAACGCCCGCTCGGTTATCTTTAACAGCCTTCCAACTTTAGGATCCACCCTGCCCAAGACGACGGTGGTCGCCGAATCGGTTATCGCTCCGTGATAATTAACTCCCAAATCTAGCTTCAAAACGTCGCCGGATTGCAGTCGGTAATCGCTGGGCTTGCCGTGCACCGCCACCGCGTTTAAAGAGGAACAGATTGCGTAAGGGTAGGGAAAGCGCGCGCCCTCGGCCCGATAACCCAAAAAAGCCGGAGTCGAATCCGCTTCAGCTATCAGCTTCTTCGCCAGCTCCTCCAACTCCATCAAACCGACGCCGACCTTAGTTGCGACTTTCAGCCGCTTCATTATCCTCGCCAAGATCTTCCCCGATTGGCGAAGCCTGTCTATCTCCTCTTCGGTTTTTATTAGACTCATAAGTTCCTTTTAAACATACCCCCGCAGAAAACGAAGGTCAATATAGCGCAAAATGAAAAGCGAAAAAGTTAAAAGAACCGACGACTATCGGGTCGTCGCTATTTTACGCTTTTCAAATCCTAAATTCGAAATACTAAATTCTAAACAAATCACAAATAACAAATTCCAAATTTGAAACACGTCCGTGTTTGTAATTTGAAGTTTAGGATTTCGGATTTGTTTCGGATTTCGATATTAGGATTTTGGGAGTGCAAAACTAAAAGCGCAAAACTAAAAGCTAAAAGCGAAAAATAACGACTAGGGACTAGGGGTTAGGGACTGCGAATGATTGATGGCGGACTAAACCCTAATCCCCAGCCCCTAATCCCTACTTTAACTTTTGCACTTTTAATTTTGCGCTTTTTTTGCGCTTTAAGCTTTCTTTATTTTTCGAAGGGCGGCTTGGAAGATCTTGTACGGCGGAGGCGTCGTGTCTAAATCAATAAACGCCAGTCCTTGTTTTCGGTAGGCGCGGAAAATCGGTTCGGTCTTTTCTTCATACTCCCACAGCCGGATCTTAATCGTCTCCGGATTGTCCAAGCCCCTCCTTTCCAACTTTCCAAGGCAGATCGGACAAATTCGAGAGTTTTTCGGCAAGCCAATAGGACTCGCACCGCAGACTGAGCAGATCAAACGCTTGGAGTTGCGCTCGATCGATATTTTCGGAGAAACTTTTAAGCCAACGAATACTATTCGATCTTTTCCGAACTCTTTTTCTAGGAAAGGCACAAGCTTTTCCGCCTCCTTCTCGCTGCGCGGAGAACCGCTCAGGACCACTCCATCACCGTAGCGGGAGATGCGGCGCAAGTCGTTCATTACCATATTTAAAATCGCCTTGGCCGGCAGAATGTCGCCGTGGAGGAAGAGCTTTTTTTCTTTTTTCAATTCAACGCTGCTTGAGGCGCTTACTTCCGATAATTTTTTTTCGATCCGAGTGCCAGTGTCGTAGTGGACAAGATTGAACTGGTCGGCCAGATATTTGGCCAAAGTGGTTTTACCCGAGCCCGGAGGGCCGAAAATAATTATCGCTCTAGGAGCGCTCATATTCGCGCAGGGTCAGCTGCGAATCGATCTGCTTGGCGGTGTCGAGCGCTACCGCGATAACGATCAAAAGTGCCGTTCCTCCGATGGTCAAAGTTTTAGTAGCGGTTACAGCCTGAGTAATAATCGGGAGCACCGCGATTGCGCCCAGGAAAAGCGCGCCAAAGAGAGTGATGCGGTTGACAATTTTCGCCAGGTAGCGGGTCGTCGGATCCCCTGGACGGATTCCGGGGAGAAACCCTCCGCTGCGCTGCAAATTCTTTGAAATCTCCCCTGGGTCGAAAGTAACCGCGGTGTAGAAATAGGTGAACACGAAAACCAACAGGAAGTAAGAAATACCGTACCACAGCTGGTTATTGGTGAAGTTAGCCACCCAGCTGGTGATGGCCGTCCCCCAAGAAAGGCTGAATGCCGAAACCATCTGCCCGAAGAACTGCGGGAAGAGAAGGACGGAAATGGCGAAGATGATCGGAATGACGCCCGCCTGGTTGACGCGGATTGGCAAGTAGCTGGAAACGCCGCCGTAAACCTTGTTACCGCGGATCTGCTTGGCGTAAGAAACGGTCAACCGCCGCTCCGCCTCGTTCACGATGACCACGGCGGCGATGACCACCGCCGCCAGAATAATGAAAGCGAAGTATGAGGTCAGATCACTCGGGGTGTAGGCCTGGAGGGCGTGGTAGATGCCGCCGGGCAATCCGGAGACGATTCCGGCGAAAATCAAAAGAGAGACGCCGTTGCCCATTTTCTGTTCAGAAACAATGTCGCCGAGCCAGACCAGAGTCATTGCACCGGCGATAATCGTAAAGACGCTGACGATAGTAGCCGTCATGGAAAGCTGCGGCAGGACGCCCTGCTGCGCCAAAAGCTTCAGGAAGCCGAAACCCTGCAAGGCGGCCAGAGGAATAGTCAAGTATTTGGAATAGCGATTAAACTTCGCCCGTCCGGCAGATCCCTCTTCATAATAAAGAGCTTTCAAGTTGGGAAAAATCATCGTTAAAAGCTGCATGATGATGGTGGCCGTGATGTAAGGCCCCAGACCGAGCATAATGATGGAAAGATTGGACAGCGATCCACCGGAGAAAATGTTCAACAAACCAAACAATTGATTGTTGGCAAAAAGAGCGCTCAAAGCCTGAGCGTTCACTCCCGGTATCGGGATAGCGGCTAGGACGCGGAAAACGGCAAAAATCAGCGCGATAACCAAGACCTTGTTCCGTAGATCTTTATCCTTTAAAAGCAGAGACAGGCGACTATTCATCAGAACGGTTACTCCTTATCGCTGGCGGATTTGACCTTTCTCTTTGCAACCCTCTTTGCCGCCTTCTTCCTCCAAGCGACGCCCTTGTTGCCGGATCCGCGCAGTTTCGGCAGGTGCTGGATTAAGTCGCGCTCCGCGGGGCGGATGCGGTGGCCGGCTCGAGACTTCTGTCCCTTCATGCCGTGGCCAGAATAAGTGCCGCGTTTCCCTCCGCGACCGATTCTTTTCTTGTCCTTATTGTTGGCTTCGTGCGCCGGTTTTATCTGGTGAAGCTGCATAATGATATTATTGCTGGTTTTCTTTGGTGCGCAACTCGCTCAAAGCTTTGACGGTGGCTAAGGCATTAGTCAGCTTGTTGGTCGTGGTGCCTAAGCATTTCGCGGTAGCGTCCTGCACTCCGGCCATTTTTAAGACGACACGGACGGCGCCGCCGGCGGTAAGTCCCTTTCCGCTCGCGGCCGGCTTAATCAAGACTCTGGCCGCGCTGAACTTTGCCTCTACTTCGTGAGGTATCGTCCGGTCTTTCATTTTTACCTTAATCAACGCTTTTTTGGCTTGGCTGCGGGCCTTCGAGACCGATTGCTCGACATCTGCCCCCTTGGCCACGCCGATGCCGACGCGGCCGTTGCCGTCGCCGATGACGACGGTAGCGCGGAAGCGGAACCTCTTTCCTCCGGCTACGACGCGGGTAACGCGGCGCAGGTCGAGAACTTCTTCGTTAAAATTATCTTTCTTGGCGAATTTATCGTTCATATTATATTGTGATTCCCGATTGGCGTAGGCTTTCCACCAATTCTTTAACGCGTCCGTGATACTTGTAAGAACCGCGGTCAAAGACAGTTTTAGTTACGCCGGCCTTTTTCATCTTTTCGGCCAGAAGACCCCCGAGTTTCCCGCTAAGTTCCTTTTTTGTTCCCTTCTCCTTAGCCAACTCCAAAGTGGAAGCCGAAACCAAAGTTTTTCCCTGTACGTCATCGATAAGCTGGGCGTAAAGATGGCTGTTGCTGCGGAAAACCGAAAGGCGCGGAAATTTATTATCCTGCTCGATGCGGGCCCGGACTCTGATCGCCCTTCGCTCCCTTCTTAAATTAAGTTTTTTTCTGTGCATTTTTGTTTACCCTACTTTCCAGCCGTTCCAGCCTTCTTTCCGGCTTTCCTTCTCACGACCTCGGTGCTGTAGCGGATGCCTTTCCCTTTATACGGCTCGGGCTTGCGAAATTTGCGGATCTTCGCCGCCACCTGTCCGACCACCGCTTTGTCTGCTCCGGAAATCTTGATGGTATTCTTTTCCACGGCGATCTTGATGCCGGTCGGTATCGGAAACTTTATCGGGTGCGAGTAGCCCAAGTTCAAGGTCAGCGTATCGGGAGTTGATTCGGCGCGGTAGCCGACGCCCTCGATAATCAGCTCTTTGGAGAAATCTCCGGCGGCGCCGATTACGGCATTCTGCAATAAGGCGCGCATTGTGCCCCAGTTGCTCCGCGCCTGCTTGTTCTTGCTCAGCAGTGAAACGAGCAGCTCTCCGTTTTCCTCCTTGACCGAAATGCTCGGCAGAACCTTAACTTCCAGCGAAGCGTTGCTTCCTGCTACTTTAATGATATCGTCCTCGATCTGCACCGAAACGCCTTTCTCTATGGTTATTGGCTTCTTTCCAACTTTAGACATATTACCAAATTTCAAATAATAGCTCTCCGCCGAGCTTCTCGCGGCGGGCCTCGTATCCGTCCTTAATTCCTTTTGAGGTGGAAACTACGAAATGGCCATGGCCTTGGTGCGACTTCTTTAAGTCTTTGTAGCCGACGTAAACCCTCCGCGAAGGCAGGGAGATAAACTTCATTCCCGAAATCTGCGGATGCTTGGCGTCGTCGTACTTCAGTTTAACCTCGATTATCCTCTTCACGCCGCGTCCCTTGCGGGCGACGGAATCCACGTATCCCTTCTTCGACAGGAGCTCCAGAACGGCAAAATCGCCCTTGGAATAAGGGAGTTTGATCTTGTCCGACTTCCGCGTCAGGCCATTTTTAACTCTAGTCAAAGAATTGAAATACATATTACCAGCTTGCTTTTTTAACTCCGGGGATTTTGCCGGCGCTAGCCATTTCTCGGAAGCAGATACGGCAAATTCCAAAATCCCTTATATAGCCGTGTTTGCGGCCGCAACGAAAACAGCGCCGAACTTCCCGGCTTGAAAATTTTGGTTCTTTTTTTGCTCGCGCTATTACCGATTGCTTAGCCATTTTATTTCTTAAACGGAATGCCCAGGGAACGGTAAAACTCCTCGTTCTCTTCCCTGCTCTTGGACGAAGAAACCAGCGTCACCTCCAAACCGAAAGCGACATGACTGACATCTTGGTTTATCTCCGGGAAAATCACGTGTTCCTTGAGACCGATTGTTAGGTTACCAGAGGAATCAATATTTTTCAAATCCAAACCGCGGAAATCGCGGATTCGCGGCAGGACCGCTCCGGCCAGCTTGGCCAGAAAGTCTTTCATGCGGCCGCCTCTCAAGGTAACTGTCAGTCCGACGATGTCGCCCTCGCGCACCTTAAAGCCGGCGATGGATTTCTTCGCCCGCCGCAAAGCCGGCTTCTGGCCGGTAATCAATTCGAGGTCCTTTGAAATTTCGGGGAGTATCTTATCCTCGAATTGCGGGCTGGTCCGCGCCCGTCCCAATCCGACGGAAACCACTATTTTTTCTAGAGAGTTTTTTTGCATTTCTTACAAATTCTGTTCTTGGCCTTATTCCCGACTTCGTAACCAATTCTCGTTGGTTGGCCGCAGGAGGGGCAGACCACCTGCACATTAGCCGCCGCCATCGGCTTGGAAACGGAGATAATCTGACCCTTCTCTTCGGCGCGACGCGGACGGACAGTCTTCTTGTACAAATTCAAGCCATCGACCAAAACACGATTTTCTTTGGCGAAGACAGCGGAAACCTTGCCGGTCTTACCGCGGTCTTTACCTTTCATTATCATTACTTTGTCGTTTTTCTTGATCTTCATGGTTTTTGTTTCTGGCTTACCGAGAGACTAAACTATTTCTTCAGCCAGCGAAACTATTTTGTCGTAGCCCTTCTCTTTCAACTCGCGGGGAACAGGCCCGAAGATTCTGGTAGCTTTAGGCTCGTTCTTCTCGACCAAGACAACCGCATTATCGTCGAAACGGACGTAGCTGCCATCGCGGCGGCGCAGAGCGTTCTTGGTCCTGACAACAACCGCGCGCACCACGTCTCTCTTCTTAACGTTTTTCCTGGGCTCGGCGGTTTGCACCGAAGCAATAATAATATCGCCGATGCCGGCATACCGCTTGCGCGCCCCGAGGATGCGGAAGCACCTGACCAGCTTGGCGCCAGAGTTGTCGGCTACGGTTAATATTGAGCGTTCTTGGATCATGGCAGTGATTTGTTATGCGCTAACTTCGGCAGGGGTCTCTTCCAAAACCTCCTCCGGCTTAACGACTTCTTTCTGGCTTTTGGCGATGAGCTTAATCACGCGCCACTTCTTGTCGCGCGACAGAGGCCTTGTTTCTTCGATTGCAACGCGGTCGCCCAGGCGGTACTCGCCCTTTTCATCATGGGCTTTAAAGCGCTTGGAAACCTTGTGGTATTTTTTATATTTCGGCGAAAGCTTAAGCCGCTCGACCAGAACCACGACGGTTTTGGCCATCTTGTTGGAGACAACTACGCCTTCCAGCCTCTTATTTCGTTTTGTTTTATTTTCCGCCATGTTGGTTTTGCTTTAGAAAAGTTAGAATGCGGGCAACCTTGCGCCTGGCTTCGCGCAACCCGGGGACATCGCTGTGCTTGCCGCGATAAACGCTGACGCGCAGTTCCGCCACTTTTTCACGAGTCGATGCCAGTTCTTTTTCTAATTCGGGAACCGCTTTTTCCTTAAGTTTTGAAATGTCGCTTTTTTTCATCTTGCCGGTTTAATCTTTAGTTACAATTCGAGTCTTGAAAGGCAGCTTGTGTCCGGCCAAAGTCAAAGCGCGCCTCGCCACTTCGTCCTTCACGCCATCCATCTCGAAAACGATGCGGCCCGGTTTGACCGGAAAGACGTAATGGTCGACAGCTCCTTTCCCTCCGCCCATCGTCACTTCCGGCGGGCGTTTGGTTACCGGCTTGTCGGGGAAGACGCGAATCCAAATTTTCCCTTCTCTTTTAATGAAGTTGGTGATGGTGCGGCGCGCCGCCTCAATCTGGTTGGCCTTCAGCCAGGCCGGCTCGGTGGCCTGCAGGCCGTACGTTCCGAAAGCCAAATAGCACCCGCGGGTGTCGATGTTGCGTCCGCGCGAGCGTCCTTTCTGCCATTTTCGATGTTTGACCTTTTTCGGAATAAGCATGTTTCAAATTACCTCCTTTCCGCGAAAACTTCTCCGCGGTTGATCCAAACCTTGATGCCAATCGTACCGTAAGTCGTGAAAGCCGTAGCTTCGCCGTAATCGATGTCGGCGCGTAGAGTCGAAAGCGGAAGTTTGCCGCTCATCAATGTTTCGGTGCGAGCTATTTCGTTGCCGTCCAATCTTCCGGAAACGGTTATCTTCGCGCCCTTGACGTCGCGGTTCTGCTTCAAAGAGTCGAGGTACTTTTTGATGGTCCGGCGAAACTTGAAGCGCTTCTCCAGATCCCAAGCGATGTTTTGAGCGACAACCGTAGCCGAAACCTCGGTGCGCTTCAATTCCTCGACGCTTAAGTTTAAGGCAACCTTAGATTTAATAGCCTTTTCCAAGGCCTTCGTCAAGTCTTCAACGCCCTTTCCGCCGCGGCCGATGATGAGTCCCGGGCGGCTAGCTTTGATGAAAATGCGGTAACGGTCCGGGGTGCGCTCGATTTCGATGCGAGCCACTCCGGCCTGACCGATTTTTTTCATAATCAAGGCGCGGATCTTCTCGTCCTCTTCAAGCCACGCGGCAAAATTGCGCTTGTTGGTTATCCAGCGCGCGTCCCAAGGCTTGGTGACGCCTAATCGATATGAGTTTGGTTTTATTCTTCTTCCCATGGTTTTTATATAGCCTTCCTCCTGAACATGCGACGCGTGGTTTCGGCTCCTTTTTCTTCGCGCGGCTTGACCTCAGCCTTCTCTTTAACGGCCGAACGAGGCGGCTTACTGACCTTTTCCTCTTTCGGCTGCTTGGCCGCGGTTTTCGGCTTGGCGCCGTGGCGGTGGAGGACGAAGCGCTGCTTCTGTTCCTTCTCGCCCAAGACCAAAGTGACACGACTGCGCTTTTTCTGCAACGGGGTCGCTCGGCCCTGCGCGCGGGGCAGATACCTTTTAAGCATTATCCCCTTGTCGACGTAAATCGTCTTCACGTAAAGCCTGGCTTCGTCGAGATGGGCGTTCTTGGCGTTAGCCACCGCCGAGTAGATCAACTTCTTGATCGGAGCGGAGCTGCGCAAGGAGTTCATCTCTAGCTGGGCTAAAGCCTCGTTCACCGCTAACCCGCGGATCAAATTAGCGACCAGTCTGACCTTGCGCGGCGCGATGTCCAAGTTTTTCAAAATAGCTTTAGCTTCGTTCATGGCGTTTATTTCTTAACAGTACTCTCAGCGGCCTTAGCTTTGGTTTCCAGCTCTTTCTGGATCTTTCCTCCGTGGCGAACGAACTTTCTGGTTGAAGCAAATTCACCTAAACGGTGACCGACCATTTCCTCGGTAATCAAGACTGGAATGAAGTCTTTGCCGTTGTGAACTCCGAAAGTGAATCCCACCATCTCCGGAGCTATCTCCGAACTGCGCGACCAGGTCTTGATGACCGTGCGGTCGCCCACCTTCAATAGCGCCACCTTTTTTAAGAGGCGCGGATCGATGTATGGACCTTTATAAGACGATCTGCTCATGGTGTTTCTTTATTTCTTCTTCTTTTTAGGGCGACGGCTGACGATCAGTTTGTTGGACCACTTGCGCTTTTCGCGGGTCTTGCGTCCGCCGGTAACCTTACCCCACAAGGTCTTCGGGCGGCGGGTTCCGCGCGGCTGGCGACCCTCACCACCTCCGTACGGGTGGTCGACGGGGTTCATGACGGTACCTCTTACGGTCGGTCTCACTCCCATGTGACGGACTCTTCCGGCCTTGCCCAAGTTCACCAACTTATTGTCCTGGTTGGAAACCTGCCCGACCGAAGCCAGGTTGTCCCAAAGAATCTTGCGAACCTCTCCGGACGGCATCTTGAGATGGGTATACCCGTCCTCGTGCGCCAAGACGGAAGCCGAGCTTCCAGCGCTGCGGACAACCTGCCCTCCTTTTCCCGGATTAAGTTCGACGTTGTGGACGGCGTAGCCGACCGGGATGTTCTTAAGCGGAAGTCGGTTGCCCGGGGTCAAAGCCGCGGACTCTCCGGAAGCGATATCGTCGCCGATTTTAACCCCGTGCGGAGCCAAATGGTAGCGGCGGTCGCCGTTGCGATAGATCACGCGCATAATGAAAGCGGTGCGGTACGGGTCGTACTCCAAGGCCTCGACCCGTCCGTTAACTCCCGCCAGGTTCTGGCGGAAATCGATTTCGCGGTAAGAGCGCTTGTTTCCTCCGCCGCGGTGGCGGACGGTAATGCGTCCCTGGTTATTGCGGCCGCTCGAGGACTTTAAGGTGGAAGTCTTTTTCTTTAAAGGCTTAACCTTGCTCAGTCCCGAAAAATCGGGAGAGGTCATATGGCGGCGCGACGCGGTTGTTGGATTGTAGTGCTTCATGATTCGATATTAATCTTGTCCCCCGCTTTCAGGGTAACGACGGCTTTCTTGATATCCCTCTTCTTGTTCTTGATGCGGATGATGTTGACGCCGACGACTTTCACCTTGTAGGTTTCTTCCACGAGCTTTTGAATCTCGCTGCGGTTGGCGCGGCGGTCGATTAAAAATACGTACTGCCCGTTATTCGACAGGGAGACGGCCTTTTCGCTCACGATCGGATGTT
>JAJZPD010000012.1 GCA_021811305.1 bacterium | reverse complement strand
CGCTGTCGCAGCTTTTGCTAATGGCAAGAAAAAGCATTAAGTCTTACCTTTTTCTACCAAAAAATTAAAGCATAGCCACTGCCACCACTACCAGAAGAATATCCATAGAGACTTCCTCCGCCACCAGACCCATATGAACCATTGCCACCATTCCCTCCATTTCCTTGTAACCCGCCAGCAGCCCAAATACTTGAACCTCCATTACCTGGACTCCAGTTGCCATTACAATAACCAACCCAATCACTACCCGATTGGCCGGATTGAGATGCGGATGATATGTTTCCAGAAACAGTTCCACCACTTCCTCCGTTTGCTCCCCATGTCGTATTGGTAACATATGAGCTCGGAACGAGTCCGCCACTTCCACCATTAGCAATGAGCGGCGTTATTCCATTTCCTGAAAATTGGGATGCTGTACCAGCTCCACCATTATTATTATAACCAACTCCACCACCGCCAGCTCCAATAGCTACTGTGTACTGTTCCCCTCCGCTTACAATATAGGTATTCATTGCAGTTCCACCAGCTCCGCCTCCACTACCATAAGCACAAATATTTTGATTTGTACCACCACCTCCTCCTCCACCACCGCCAGTAATTATAACCATAATCTGCGTTACGCCACTTGGTACAGTGAACGTTCCACTGGAAGTAAATGCTTGAGATCCATGAGTCGCTGATACAGCCGCCGTCGTCTGCACAGTTCCGTCAGGGAAAGTGATGCCACCTGAAGTAACGTCCAAGCCGTTGGCCATATAGACTTCTCCGGATGAATCGTTGATCTGCATGGGACGGAGGCTGTTCCAACCTCCGTATTGGTTGCCGGAGGCTGTAAGAAGGAACCAGGTATTTGTTCCGTCGTTCCTCCACATGGCTCCATAGTTGCCGGCAATCATTCTGATTTGGCCGTCACCTGTTTGAAGAGTTGATTGAAGCTCTCCGGTTGTAACCAAGTTTCCGTTGACCGTAACCATAGCTCCTGAAATTAAGCTGGTTGTTCCGATTCCGACTCCTCCTGTTGGAGAGATAATTAGATTCCCTGAGGGTGAGAGAGAAGTAATGTCAGAGTTGGCGCCTGAGGCGGCGGCGCCTAAGTCGGCTCTCGCTGAAGCTGCGGAAGAAGCTCCAGTTCCTCCGTCTGATACGGGTATAGGAACAAGAGATTCGGTGGGAGGAGTTGCTGATGGGTTAGTCCAGGCTAGGACGGTGTTAAAAACATTAAACCCTCCGACCATTGATAGGTAGAAGACGACAAGAGCGGCTGGTGCTATGACTAAGGCTTTGTAGATTGGGTTCTTCATAATTTAGCTTGCCGTCGTCTGCACCGTCCCGTCAGGAAAAGTGATACCTCCAGAGGTAATGTCCAAGCCATTGCCCATATATACCTCTCCAGTGGAGTCGTTGATATATAGGGGCCTTAAACTGCTCCAGCTGCCATACTGATCTCCGGAGTTGGTGAATAATAGATAGGTGTTGGCACCGTCGTTCCTCCACATGGCTCCATAGTTGCCGGCGATCATTCTGATTTGGCCGTATCCTGAACCAAGGGTGGATTGAAGTTCTCCGTTTGATACAAGGTTTCCGTTAACCGTGACTAATGCCCCTGTTCCCAAACTTGTTGTTCCGATACCTACTCCTCCTGTTGGAGAGATAATTAGATTTCCAGATGGAGACAAGGAAGTGATATCTGAGTTGGCACCGGAAGCGGCGGCGCCTAGGTTAGCCCTGTCTTGAGCTGTATTAGAGCTCTGAGTTCCTCCCAGGGTAACAACTATCGGTCCCGGATCTCCGTTTGGAGCTGATAAAGAAGGGTTAGACCAAGCTTTGGCGACTCCTAATGAAGAGCCGCTAAGGATGGCGAAGCTAAAGATTAGATAGAGTGAGAGGCGGGGCGAAATCCCTCGTCTCTCTCTCTCTCTCTCTCTCTCTCTCTCTCTCTCTCTCGTAGTCTCTTATACGAGATGGATGGAATAGAAACATTTTACCCTATATTTATGAGAAAAATTGTGGCCTTGTACGATATGAAATACTTATTACTTTAATTAAACTACGAGCGGACGCGATGTCAAGGGGGGATAAGTGGATTAACCATCCTCTATTTTATTAAAGCAAGATGGCCCGACTCGAGTAAATTTTTGTGATATCCTCTCTAGTTATTTTGTTTAGATTAATATCAATTTAGTTATTTATAAACCGCTATCAGCTGCCTGATAATCATATCCTCCCAAGAAGTAATATGATCGGTCTTAAAATCGAACCACACGCGCATGAAATCGTCTCGGTTAAGCTTTCGCAATCCTCCGATCTCCGGGTCTTGAAGATAAATATATTTGTCATCTAATCCGACAACCGCGGAATAATGCCCGTCGGGGACATCTTCGTCGTTGTAATCGATACGGCCGCGGGTAAACCAATTAACAATAACCGGAACGCTTTTATCTAGCCATTTGGAGATATCGCCGAAAGACGAGTTATTCTCGATCTTCACCTTAAATCCGTATGACTCGGCCGCTTTTTTAATGGAATCATCGTCCGTGCCTAAACTAGAATCGCGGTTGCACGCCAAAGCCACCTCTTCCTCGCTTTTGTCGATCCCGTAATAATCCAAAACCATTTTCAAGCTGGCCGGGCCGCAGTAGCCGCCGCGAAGCGTTTCTTGGAATGGTTTAACAGAAAGCAATTTAATGTCGTTCATATTTTAAAACTCCTTACCGTGTAAATAGAAAATCAGCGCTTGCTCTATCGCCTGGGTGATAAACGGTTTTCTTCCTTTTAAGATTTGGGCGACATACTGGGTAACTGGATCGTCACCGGCGTTAAAATACTCGTCCACATGCTCGCCTAAGTAAAATCCGTCATCAAGGATTTTCTGATGGAACCGCGGCAGTTGGAAACGCTGCGATTCCCGCGAGACCGTATCCCCTTCTTTGTCGATTATTGTCACCCAGCACAAGATATCGTGCCCGGTTCCTTCCCGCGGATGATAACCAACCTCGATGCCTAATCCAACATCGGCATCGGGCATATTTTCCAAAGCCAGCCGCGAGCGATTAATGGAGCCTGTTTTTGTCTCTTTAGACGTCATAGGCTGCTCGGAGACTCCGCTTTCCACCGCTACCGAAAAAATCTCGGCATCTATCCCGATCAACGCTAAAACCTCTTTCAAGTAACCGATCTTCTGCTCCGAGGTAGTTCCGACCGCAATCTTCCTAACCGCCATTATTGCCCCAGCACCTCCTTTTTGATGAAGTTCTGGATATCGCCGACCGTGTTCATCAGCTGCGCAGGGAAAATGATGGTCGAGTTCTTCTCGATACCGATCTCGGCCAGGGTCTGTAAATTTCTAAGCTGCAGGGCGATGGGGTGCGCCGCCATAATGTCGGCAGTGTCGGCTAGCTTCTGCGCGGAAAGGTACTCCCCTTCCGCGGCGATTATTTTCGCTCGTTTTTCTCGCTCGGCCTCGGCCTGTTTGGCGATGGCCCTCTGCATATCCTCGGGCAGCTCGATATCCTTTATTTCGACGGCGCTCACAACCACGCCCCATTGCTCGGTAAAGGCATCGAGTATTTTCGTTATCTCGGCATTAATAACATCCCTTTCCGAAAGTATCTCATCGAGTTGGAACTTGCCGACCACATTGCGCAAAGATGTTTGAGCTATTTGGTCGATAGCTTCACGAACGCTTTGAATCGCCACGATGCTTTTCACCGGATCGACGATCTTGTAATAGGAGACGGCCGAGATGTCGACCGAGACGTTATCCTTGGTGATTATCTTCTGCGCCGGAACCGGCAGGGTTATGGTGCGCAGATCGACGTTCCGCAAAGTGTCGATGAAAGGAATTATCCAGGTCAAACCCGGGTTGCGCGTTGAAACTATCTTACCAAAGCGGAAGACCACTCCGCGCTGGTACTGCTGGACGATGCGAAATCCCAACAGAAAAAAGAACAAAATGGCGAGAATTAAAATAGTAGACATAGCTTAATTATGCTTCTCCAAAGTTCTGCAAGCAAGGGAACGAAAAATAGACCGTTAACATAACGCCAGCGGCCTATCTATAACCGGACTATTTCCCGGCGTTGAGCATCGCTCTGGTCTGCGGACCGACCGCGCCGACGGGAGTTATTCCGCGTAGCGTCTGGTATCTTCTGACCGCTGCCTCGGTCAGCGGGCCATAATAACCGGTGATTGGGCCGGAGTAAACTCCAAGCTTGGTCAGCCTATTCTGCAAGGCGGTCACATCCGCTCCGGTGTCGCCCACCGCCATGTCCGAAGCAAATTGATAAGAGCTGGGGGCGGTTGCCGAAGAGGACGACGTTGACGCCGATCCGACAACCACGACATTTATGTTTAGACAATCGTTATTTGCGTCGCAAACCGAGACCGAAGAAGAGCCGGCTCCGACGCCGTAAATCATCAAAGTGTTCCCGCTCGCGATACTCGCGCTATAAACGCCGTTGCTGCCTGAAGCGACATGGTACGGAGCCGTTCCTCCGGAGATGTAAAGGTTGACTCCTTGTCCGACCGACAAAACCTGACTCGTGCTAAGCGATCCCGAGGAAGTATTGGAATATCCGTTTACGGTTGCGTAAACCACGCCGCACTGGCCGGAACTGGAGCAGATGCCGATATTGTCCGTTCCCGGTGAGACGGCCGCTAGACTTAGGGTTGACCCGCTGACCGAGGCCGATACCGCATTCGAATTGCTGTTGCTGGAAATGTAGTATCCGCCCGATCCGGATATCTGCACCGATGAACTCTGGCCGGAATTCAGGGAAATATTGTTCTGCGAGAATACCAAGCTGTCGGCGGAAGCGCCAACCGTAACCGTCATCGTTCCGCAAGTGCTGGAGTTGGAGCAGACGGTTATCACTGAAGTTCCTGCCGACATCGCCGACAAGGTCAGGATGTTGCTGGAAATCGCCGTTTGCACCGCGCCGGAGTCGGAGTTGGAGCTCACGTAATACGGAATCGTTCCCCCGATTATGGAGATGGTGTTGGACTGGCCGACCGCCATGGCGGGATTCGTCTGGCTGAAGGAAAGGGTCGAGTAACTGGCTCCGCTTCCGACATTCACGCTTATCACTCCGCAAGTCGAGTTATCGCTCGAGCAAACGGTTATCGCCGCCGACCCGCTGACGTTCTGGGAGTAAATGTATAGGGTGGAACCGCTGAGCGTCAGCTGGACGCTCGACGGATTGGAGTTGTTGGTAATCGCGTAGACTCCCGTCCCGCCGCTTATGCCTACCGTCGCCGTCTGGCCGAACGGCATGTTCAAGTTGTTCTGGCTGAAAGTCAGCTGCGAGCCGGAAGAGCCGGAAACCGTGACGGCCACGCTCGCGCAGCCGGCGGTGTTGGAAACCAGGCAGATGCTCATATTCGTCGTTCCCGCCGCGTTGCCGACAATGGTGATCTGATTTCCGCTCAGTGAGGCGTTCGCTACGTAGGCGCTGGAGTTGCTGGAAAGGAAGAACGGACCCGCGACGCTGGCGGTGATAACCGAGGACTGGCCAACGCCGATAGAGGCACTGCTTTGGCTGAGAGTGAACGAGCCGGAAGAGACGGTATATGGCCACTGCAGAGAATTGGAGTTGATATTGTCGACGATCACGTATGTTACGCCTCCCGGGGTGATGTTGTACTGCGAAGTGCTGATCGTGGTCGTGAACGAACCGCTGCTGTCGGTGGTGCCCAAGGCGTGGACCTGGAAGTTGTTTTCCAAAAGAACGCTACTATTAGGGTCGGCCCCCGAAACGTTTATTTGAACCGAATCTCCGCTGCCCGTGTAATAAGCGGAAAATACCGGAGTGGCGGCGTAAGCCGCCGAAGCAGAAAAGACAGCCAGAGCAGCAATTATCGGGACGACAGCGAATATTTTTACCAGGAACTTTTGCATTTTTTATTTTTTTGTTTCTTTGGCGCCTTTTACTCTAACTATAGGTTCGCCGGTCAAAACGGCAAGTGAATAACCTCAAAAAAATTCACCGCATTTTCATGCGGGAACGCGCGTTTAAACTGCAGAAATCAACCCAAGGACGAAGTTATTTTGTAATACCTGGTCTTCGCGAAGTCGGCCACCATAAAGTAGAAAAGCATCAAGACCACGATGACCGTCACGGATTCCACCGGCAGCGGGACGAAGGAGAACCAATCCTGGAACTGTGGGACGTAAATAATTCCCAGGGAAAAAGCGAAAGCCAAAAGAAACGAAACGTTCAGCAGACCGGAGGGCTTGCCGCCCCGCCAAAAACTTCCACGGCTGCGGACCGCGTAGAAAACAATCATCGCCAGGAAGGTAAGGAAAACGTACAAGCTGGTGGCCACGAAGCGCTCGGGATTGGAGCGGATTATCAGGAAGTAAAATATCTCGAAGAGCGCGGTGGGAATCCCCAGGATAAGAGAAATAAGCATCAGTTCGCGCACGTTGTGTTTTTCCGGACGCACTACTTCGTTCTCCTCCACCGTGTCGGAAGAAATGGTCACCAGCGGCACGTCGGTTATCACCGTCGTCAAAAGGACCTGAATCGGCAGTATCGGCAGGTTGGACGACAAAAGATAGAGCGCGGCCAGAGCGATGAAGTTGCCGAAGTTGCTGACCATCGTGTATTTGATGTACTTGTTGATGTTTACGAAAATCGAGCGGCCGTACTGGATTCCGCTGACCACCACTTCCAAGCTTTTGTTCAGAAGAATGATGTCCGCGTTCTCCTTGGCGATGTCGGTGGCGGTATTCACCGCGATGGCGACGTCGGCCAGCTTCAAAGCCGGCGCGTCATTGATTCCGTCTCCCTGGTAGCCGACCACGTTATCGCCTTTCAGCGCCTTGATGATATTGTATTTCTGCGTCGGCGAAATCCTGGCGAAAATCCGGTATTTTTTCACCGCCTCGACGAACTCGTCTTTCTTCATCTTCTCCAGCTCCTCGCCGATATAAACCTTATCTCCTTCTTTGACAACACCTATCTGCCTGCCGATGTATTCCGCAACTTCGCGGCTGTCCCCGGTCAGGATTTTTATTTCCACTCCCAGCCTTTCCGCCAGCTGGATGGCGCTTTTGGCCGTCGGCCGTAGCGGATCCTCCAGGCTGGCGTATCCGAGGAAATCCATTCCCTTTTCGTTTTCCGCCAGATCGAATCCTTCTTTGAATTTAATCTCCTTGTAAGCTATGCCCAGCTGGTGCAACCCGGTCTTTCCGTCGGCGGATATTCCCGGCAAGTATTTGCTTTCGTCGGATCTGGCGCAAAATTTTAAAAGTATTTCCGGCGCGCCGATTGAAAGCAAATAGTCTTTCCCCTTTTCTTCCCGCAGCACCAGGCGCCGACGGCGCGTCTCGGGATCGAACGGTATCTCCTTAACAATTTCGAAGCGTCCGGCTTCCTTTTTAATCCCGGCGGAGACGTATTTTTCGAAAGCGTCGTCGTAAGTGTTCTGCAATCTGCGCTTCCGGCCTTTGAGCGGGGTTATCGCGGCGTAAGCGAAAACCTGAAACAGCTTCTCGTCGGAGGAAACGATTTTGTTGACCCTCATCTTGTTCTCTGTAATCGTTCCCGTTTTGTCGGTGCAGAGGAGATTAATGTTGCCCAGGTCTTCTAAAGACGATAGGCGTTTGACCACCACGCGCCGCTTCGCCAGTTTCATAGCCCCGCTGGTCAAGGTCACCGTGGCGATGACTGGCAGAACTTCGGGAACCACCGCCACTGCCATGGCGATGATGAATAAAAGCAACGTGATTACATTGGAAAATCCGCCATTAAGTACAAGCTTGAATACGAAAATAAGAACCAGCCCCAAAAGAGTGATCCGCATCAAATACGAGCTGAAAGAGCGCAAAGACTTCTCGTACTGCGTATCTTTTTTCGTCTCGGTGGAAAGTTTGGCGATTTCTCCCAGCTCGGTGTTATTGCCGGTGGCGTAAACGACGCCTGTTCCTACCCCCTTCTCGATGACGCTTCCGGCAAAGACCAGGCAGGCTGCGGTCGCCCCGCTTCCGGCTGCTTCCTGTTTGGCGGCCGGCAAGGATTCGCCGGTGAGCTGCGATTCATCGATCTCCAGCCCCTCGGCCTCGAAAAGTCGCAGGTCGGCCGGAGCGATGTCCCCCTCGCGGAGATTAACCACGTCTCCGGGAACTATTTTTTCCTCGTCGATCAGCGAAAATTCTCCTCCTCTTTTCACCCGCACCTCGCGGCGGATGAACTTGGTCAGCTTCTGTATTATCCGTTCGGATTTGTATTCTTCCAAAAACCCGAGAGTGGTGTTGATTAAAAGGATTACCAGAATAACCGTCCCGTCGGTATAATCTCTGACCGAATAAGCGATGGCGCTGGCCGCCACCAAAAGATAAATGAGAGAACTTTTAAGCTGGCTTATAAAAACCTTTAAGGCGCTTACGCCTTTGCCTTTCAAAGCATTCGGGCCTACCGCTTTCAGGCGCTTGCCCGCTTCCTGTTCACTTAATCCGCTCTCCGAAGTTTTCAGTTCGGCGAAAAGCTCACTTTGATCGCATTTCAACGCGTCCTGCCGGCGCATCGCGTTTATGGAAGGCATATCCTATTAATAATAAACCTATTCTGTGGTATATCCACCGCTAGGGATGCAAGCCGCCGAAACTCCTTGGAGCGCTGCAAGAGGTTTTGAGAAATTAAGCGCTGTTGACAATATCAAAGAAAAAGTTGTATTCCAAGATCATAGAAAGGAGGGTTTCCGCATGAGCGCTAACCGCCAGCTGTTCATTTATATCGTAACGTCTGCGGCTTTCTCCATGCTTTTCTGGGCGATGTCGGCTTGGTTCATGCCTCCGAACATTGCTCCGGAAGGGTATACGGCCTACAGCTCGGTGATGTCCAATGCCGGCTTCGCCCACGTCACGCTCTCGCTTCTGGCGATACTCTTGATTATTGTCTCGAGCGACGCCTACGCGGAACGTTGGCCGTCGGTCTTCTGGTTTATCGTGATCTGCGTCGCCGGAGCGCTATTCCTCGGCCTGACCGCGGCCTTCGGTCTTCTTATCGGGCCGATTGTGCCGATGAACGAGGTATTCAGCCAGGCCTTCGCTTACGGCTTCGCAATCACCACACTAATTGTCGGAGCGTTCATCACTTGCGTTTCCTTGCTTGTGGGCCTGGGGGACCGTGCATGACGCCGTCTGCACCATAGCCAGGGCGATCCTAGCGATTGTCCTGGCTTTTTTAATTTCAAAAAAGAGTCGAAAGGGCTTATTATATGAACATAATGTGGCCCTGGAAGAAAAAAGACGCGCCGACCGAAAAAGAGATCTATCGCCTATTCGAAATCGGCGTTTTGCTGAAAGGAATCGAGGGCGTGCTGGAACTTATCGGTGGCGTGAGTTTCTTCTTTTCCAGCGCCGATTATCTGAACAAAATCGTCTCCGCTCTCACCCAGAACGAGTTGAGCGCGGAACCTAACGATTATCTGACCCATCTGACTGTCGATTGGTTCCATCACCTGACCGCCGGCACGATCCATTTCGTCGCCTTCTTCCTTCTTGTAAACGGGATCATCAACGTGACGCTCGTTTACGGAATTACCCGGAAAAAGATGTGGGCGTATCAAGGGGCTATTTTTATCCTTATCCTCTTCGTCATCTTCCAAGCTTATCGCCTGTTCTACATCCAATCCTGGTTCCTTATCCTCGCCACCGTCTATGACGCCGTCTTGGCCGGCTTAATCAGCCACGAGTATAAAAGGATCAGCAAAAAGAAGCTCTTCGCTTTTTTTAAGTTCTAAGCACGAAATCCTAAATCCGAAATAAACTCCAATTTACAAATTCCAAATACGAAACACGGACGAGTTTGTGATTTGTAGCTTAGAATTTCGAATTTGTTTCGGATTTCGATATTAGGATTTCGAGCTTCCGTTATTTTGCCTTTTGCGCTTTTCGCTTTGAGCTATTTAAGTGCCTTCTTGTGCCCCGTGCTCCACTCGTACATCACCACTGCCGCCGAGACCGAAGCATTCAGCGACTCGGCGCGCGGATTCATCGGTATCCTCAGCGTAACGTCGCAGTATTCCAAAGTTTTCTGCCGTATTCCGCTTCCCTCGTTGCCCACGACGAAAAGCGAGGGCGAGTCGAAATTCTGCCCAGATAAATCGCTCTTGCCGTCCATCGCCAGGCCGTAAACGGTAAAGCCGGCGCTTTTTAATTCTCTTATCGTTTGGTTGACGTTTCCGGTGGAAACGATCGGTACCGAGAACACCATTCCCGCCGAAACCTTAGCCACCGCGCCGGTTATCGGCGCCTGGTGCCGCGAAGGCAGGAGGACGCCCGAAGCTCCGAAGGCCGCAGCCGAACGGATAACCGCCCCAACGTTATGCGGATCGGTCAGCTCGTCCAAGAGAATCAAAAGCGTATCCTCGGTCGGCTGAAGCTCGCGCAGAAACTCATCGAAGTCCTTAACCAAGAGCGAAGGATTTATCACGGCAATGACGCCCTGATGAGAGGTCTCCTTGCCGACCATCCTCCCCGCCTCCTGGCTCTTGATCGAATCGACGGGAATATTGTGCTTGGCCAATAAATCGCGCAGCTCGCGGTCGGTGCCGGCCTCCTGAGACAGGAAAACGCGCCTCACAGTCTGTGGTGCGTTATCCAGCGCCTCGCGAAGCGCGTGCCTGCCATAGATGTATATTTTGCCGCGGCCGTCTTTTTCTCTCTCCTCGCGGCGCTGATGCTGTCCCCGCTTATACTTCCTCATTTCATCTTAAGAATAACCGAAGAGAGCGGCCAATTCAACGCGGCTGCTTGCCTGCCATCGCGGAAACTGATACGATTCCCGAACCTAATGGAAGCGATTTTATTATCGATAGGAACATTCTTTTCCACCTTTTTCGGCGGCTTATTTGCCGTGAAGCATAAAAAAAGCCTGCATTTGATAATGGGATTTACCGCCGGCGTTCTCTTGGGCGTGGTCTCTTTCGATATTTTTCCGGAAATAATTTCCCGCGTTAACTTGGGCGGATTCAATCCGATCGAACCGATGATCGCCTTGGTTCTAGGCTTTTTGATCTTTCACATCCTCGAAAAAGTCATCGTTATCCACCACTCGCATGAGGGCGACTACGCCGAGCACAAGCATCCGCACGTCGGGGTGCTTTCCGCCCTAGCCTTGGCCGGGCACAGCTTTATGGACGGCGTCGGCATCGGACTCGGCTTCCAGGTTAGCCCCAGCGTCGGACTGCTGGTGGCTATCGCCGTCATTTCGCACGATTTCACCGATGGTATGAACACGATCACCTTAATGCTCACAAATCACAATACCGATCGAAAATCAAAAACCTTTCTTTTACTGGATGCGGCCACACCTATTTTGGGAGTACTTTCCACTTTCCTCTTCCACGTTTCTTCGCACTTCCTGATCTGGTACCTGGGATTCTTCGCCGGCTTCCTTCTTTACATCGGCGCCAGCGACATCCTACCAGAAGCCCACAGCCAGCAGAGCTCGCTGAAGATAATCGGATTAACCGTGCTCGGGATCGTTATCACATTTCTCGTTACGCGTGTCGCCTAACAAGCCTCGTATCCTCTCCTTCCTCAGTCGTAAAAAACTAAAATATCAACTATCAGAACGATCGTTCGCGTAGTTGATATTTATTGGCAAAGGTGAATTGTTCCTTATCGCGGGCGCCGGATCAGCTCTCTTGACTCCGGGAATTAAATCGATCATCTTTATTCCAATCTCTGGAGCGGTTCCGATTACGCGCCGTAAAAGGAGGTGAGTTTTTTGAGAGGTTCCTTAAGATCAAGGAGGCGCAGAGAAAGACGACAACGGGATCACCGCCGCTATACCGATCATGTCGGCAATGCCCATGAGAACCACGTGCTTTCGATCCTACAGGGGTACGTAGCAAAGGGAGAAATAATATCCGCAGAGAGAACAGAAGACTTCAGCCACGAAGACCTCCGAGGAATCGACATCGTCATCGTCGCCCAAGACGGAACCAGTCATTTTCTCCAGGTCAAAAGCTCGCTCTTCTACGCGAAGAAGTTCTCTCACAAGCACCCGACGATCCCCGTGCTAGTGCTAACCAGCGTCGATCAACCGGAAAAAAGCGTCATCAGGAAGTTGGAGGAGTTTTTTCCCTTCCTGCGCCCGACGTATTGAACCATTAACCGAGCCGACAAAAAATGTCGGCTCTTCGCATTTATGATTTTAGGCGAACCCCGGGAAGTAATCGGTCTTGATCTGATTAGGAGGAACTCCGAGGGATTTCAAGGTGTTCTCGAAGCTTACTACCATCGCCCGCGGGCCGGAGATGTAAAAAATCCTGTCATAATAATCAGGAACCTCTCTCTTGATGGTTTCCGCGTCGATCAATCCCCTCGCTCCCAGCCAATCAGAATCTTCCGGCAGCTGTTCCGTCAGGATGTAAACGGTCTTCAAGCCAACTCTCTTTTCCGCTTCGTCGAAAACCTCTTTATAAGCTATGTCCTGCTCTTTTTTGTTTGAATAAAGAAGGACGGCCGAACGCTTATCTCCTTTGTCCACCATATACTTGACCATGCTGCGGAAAGGAGTCACTCCTATCCCTCCGGCGATGAAAGCCAGTTTCTGCGACCGGTCTTTGGGCAGAGTGAAATCTCCTGCCAGTTGCGAAGCCGCGACGACTTCGCCCTTCTGCAAACTGAAAAGAGCCTCCTTGAAACTGCTGGATTCGGGATAGAACTTCACTCCTATTCTCAGCTCTTTTTCGGTCGGCGAAGAAGCGACGGTGAAGTAGCGGCGGTTGCCGCGGTCGTCCGGTTTCTTGTGATTCAAGGTCCATTCCAGATACTGTCCCGGATGGAAACTGATTCTCTCGGCAGGCTCGAAAACGAACTCGTAAGTGTCGGGAGAAAGCTTTATTCTCTCCTTTAGTTTCAGCATCAGCCTGCGCTTCGGGCTGACGGCGTATGAAAAAATATTACCCAAAACCAACGCCAGCTCCGGCGTAGAATATACGCCCATGAGGCTCAACGACGGGTTGAACAAGAAGCCGACCATGCCGCCGTAGGCCAGCTGCAGATTCTTGGTCGGCGGAGTGGTCAACGGCTCGGTAAGCATCACGAAGGCGAAGAAGAAAAGCGGAGAGTAGAGAAGGGTCTGCGACAGCGCGGTGAAGACGGGGGCGCCGGAAACAAGCGATCCGATCGCGACCGATGCGACAGCCATCGTCAGAAATCCAAAAACAAGATCGAATCGCGAAATCTTTTTTACGATCAGCGCGCCCCCGACAAGCACGAAAGGCAACATCGCGGCCGTGCCTACCCACCAGCTAGCCGCCTGTCCCAAGAAAATGGCCGTCAGAACAACCGCGATGGCCGCGGGGTTGAAAATGTGCTTTTTGTTTATCGCCAGAATATACTTCGAAGCCATCGCCAGTATCCCGGCCCAAAAAGTAAAAAGAAGATAAGGGATGTTAATCAGCGTCTGAATCGGAGTGATGATGAGCGCCAGGATTAGCGCGGTGATGTAAACCGACTCGATGTTTGCAGGGACCTCGTAAATCTTGGCGAAGACGTAGTTGGTTATCCAGCAAACCGCCAGCAGAACGGAAACGGTGGAGAGAATGCGCAACGGGCCATAAGGCAAAATTCCTAAGAAGCCGAAAACGCAGGCGATCAAAAGAAGGCCTGCAAGGTAATACAGCACCAGCCGATACATCGTTATTCCGTTCAAAAAGGAATCGATAAACTTCATCTGTTAGAACTAATTTTTCGCCTGGTTCAAAGCCGAAGCCAGGGAGGCCTGGAAGCCTTCGCTCGTCAGAGTCGCGCCGGAAATAATATTGACGTTGGCGCTCTGAGCCTGGATCGCCTCGGACTTCAAATAAGGCATCGCCTGCTGGTTAATGAAGACCGAGACGCTATGCGTGTTCGGGTACTGCAGAAAGTGGACTGCGGACAGCTTGCCTCCGCTTATGACCGCGCTTACCTGGACGTTTCCGAAGAAAACATTGACCGAATTGCCGGTATACGCGCCATCCTTAAACTGTGCTCCAGAAACCGCCGTTGGCTGCTGCGGGGCTTGCGCTCCGGTCGCTGAAGTTTGGCCGGGAGCCGGCTGAGCGGAAGCCAGGCTCTGCCCGCCGCGGCCGCCGTGAAAAACCGAAACCAAGGCGTGCCGGTAGTTCAATAAAACCGCATAAAGCAGGAACGCTCCGATGGTGAGCGCCGCCAGCGTGTACTTTTTCATGCGGAAACTATAGCAAACCCATTATTAAAGAATTATTAACAAACGCAATATAACGACTTACGATGTCGTTATTCAGGCGAGAGGAAGGTAAACGGTAAAAATACTTCCCTCTCCGATACGGCTTTCCGCCTTGATCTGCCCGCCATGCGCCTGGACGATCTCCTTGGCTATCGCCAGCCCCAGGCCGCTCCCGCCTTCCTGTCCGGCGCGGCGGTAAAAGCGGTCGAATATATGCGGCAAATCTTTTTCGGATATGCCTATGCCTGTGTCGGAAACGGAAAGATGCGCCTGCCGCCCAGACTTTTCGAGCTTGATCCGGACTTGCCCGTTCGGCTGATTGTAGTCGACGGCGTTCTTAGCCAAGTTGGAGAGCAGGCGCAACAGATCGTTGGCGTTTCCCATAACCGAAACCTCATCTTCCGCTTCCGCGATTAGCCTTATTCCCTTCGCCTCGGCGTATGGGCGGATCAGCGATTCCTCTTTCTTCACCAAGCGCGACAACTCGACCTTCTCGAAATTCTTAGCCAGACCGCCGGTCTGCTTAGCTAGGAAAAGTAGGTCATTGGAGATATTAATAAGCGAGTTAACCTCGGATAAGGCGTCGCTTAAAACCGCGCGGTACTCCTCGGCAGAAACCTTTTTCTCCAGAGTTGTTTCGATTCCGGTTTTCATAACCGTGAGCGGGGTGCGCAGCTCGTGCGCGGCATCGGCATTGAACTTCCGCTGACGATCCAAAGCCGCTCCTATCGGCTGCAGGGTCTTTCCTGAAAGATAGTAACCGGCGCCGACTATAAAGATGAATACCAGCGCGTCGGTCAGGAGCAAAACCTCTTCCAAGCGGGACACCGCGCGCGAGGCGAAAATATCCTCGACTGATTGGCCGTTGATGGTCAGCTCCTCCGACCTCACCGCCTCCTGCCGCTCGAAGCGCAGACGGTCGGCCAGGTTGTTGGAAAACATCGCGTAAACTGCCACATCCGAGACAAGAAGGATAACCAGTATGCCGAGAGCGTAATAAGCCGTGAGTTTTATGCGCGCCGCGGCGAACTGATTACTCTTGAAATTGGTAGCCCACTCCCCTAACCGTTCTGATATACTTTTCATTTTTGTCGTTTAATTTATCGCGCAGCTTTTTGATGTAAACATCGACCACGTTGGAAAAAGAATCGACCGTCCAATCCCAGCAGTGATCGAAAATCTGTTCGCGATTCAAAACCTCTCCCTTGTGCCGCACTAGGTACTCCAGAACCGCGTATTCTTTAAGCGTCAGATCGAGTTTCTTGCCGTCCTGCTCAATGAGATACTTGTTGGGATAAACGGTTATATCCCGCGCTTTCAGTTCTTCTCCCACTTTTGCAGTCGGCCGCCGCAAAAGCGCCCTTATCCTGGCAAGCAGCTCCTGGAATTCGAACGGCTTTACCAGGTAGTCATCGGCGCCGCTATCCAAGCCCAGTATCTTATCCTCCAGCTCGCCGCGGGCGGTAAGCATCAAGATGGGAACGTTTATTCCGCGGGCGCGTAGACTCTTCGTCACCTCGATGCCGTCTCTAACGGGAAGCATCAAGTCCAGAATTACCGCGTCGTACTCTCCCATCGCCGCTCGTTTCTCCCCCGTCTCGCCGTC
>JAJZPD010000011.1 GCA_021811305.1 bacterium | reverse complement strand
CGTCTCTCTCTCTCTCTCTCTCTCTCTCTCTCTCTCTCTCTCTCGTAGTCTCTTATACGAGATGGATGGAATAGAAACATTTTACCCTATATTTATGAGGAAAATTGTGGCCTTGTACGATATGAAATACTTATTACTTTAATTAAACTACGAGTGGACGTGATGTCAAGAGGATAAGTGGAAGTGCAAAGATTAAATCACAAAGCGCAAAAAAGGGATAACCACCGATCGTTAAATGCTTTGCATTTTGCGTTTTGAGCTTTGCGTTTCCCTACTCTGCCTCCACTTCGGCCAGCATTCCGTTGGTTTCCGGCATCGGGTTTTCTTCCGGCATCATCTCTATCGCCCGCGTGTGCGCCGTGTGCATCCATTCGCCGTTCCGGTAGGTGAAAACGCCAATCCACGCCAGCAGGAACCAGCTGTACTGGAAGATCGGGAAAAGAATCAGATATTTTAAGGCGGCCCGAGGCCCGCCGTCGATGATATTGGCAGCGACCGGCATAATGAACGAGAAAGCCGCGTACTGCGTAATCCAGATCGCCTCCCAATACGTGCTGAAGAGGATTCTGCCCAGGAACGGATCGAAAGCGTACTGGCGCAGCCCGGTTAAGAAAACCAAAGACATCAACGTCGCGGTCAGTATGTAAAAAGGTGTTAAAAGCTGGACGACGCTCTCTAAAGCGACAAGGTCGCGCTTCCCTATCCCCCGCTTTAAAAGCTTTGGCAGATAGCGGAACGCCACCGTGAACTGCCCTCTGACCCAGCGCAGCCTCTGCCACCAAGTCTGGCTGAAGGCCAAAGGTTTCTCGTCATAGACCACCGCGTCGTGGACCCAGTCGGTTTTTATGCCGTTAATCAAAGCTTTGACGGTAAACTCCCAGTCCTCGACCAGGCTGGTCGCGCCCCAGCCGATCTCCTTCAAGACGTCGGAAGAGATGCACATCCCCGTCCCTCCCAAGGCCGCGGAAAAACCGAGGTTGTGTTTGGCGTAATAAAAGAAACGATTCGAAACCCAGATCGACATAGCAAAAACAGCGGTCACCCAGGTGTCGTTCGGATTTTTCACGTCCATCCGACCCTGCAATATCTTTTTGCCGCTCAAAAGCTCGGTGTTCATCACTTTCAGGAAGTCCGGCTTCACCAAGTTGTCGGCGTCGATCACCACTACCGCGTCGTAGTCTCTCCTCTTAAAGACTTCCGCGAATCCGTACTCCAGGGCGTGCCCTTTGCCTTTCAATTCGGCGTTAGTCCGTTCCAAAACAACCGCACCGCGGCTTCTCGCCGCCTCGGCCGTGCCGTCGGAGCAGTTGTCGGCGATGACATAAATATCAACGAGTGCTTTTGGATAATCCAAGCGCCGGCAGGAATCGACGAGCGGGCCGATGACCTTTTCCTCGTTGTGGGCCGGTATGAAGATCGCGAAAGTCGATTTCGGGGCGGCTAGGATCCTTTTTTTAACCCTCTTCAATCCGCCGATAGGAACGATGATCGCGTAAAGCGTAAAAAACACCAAAAGCCATTCGACGATATCTATAATCGGATACAAAAAATCGTTCGTCATTGGTCTGTGAAGGCTATAACGCCGTTTTTACCCGACAAGGGAGCAAAGATGGCATTTCCGGCCGCGGCCAGCGCCGCCTCCGCATTCCAGATCTGTCCGCCGGTGGCATTCTGCCAAACGATCGCGCCGTTATCGGCATTCAAAGCAAACAGTGTTCCGTTGGCGCCGATCGCAAAAACCAGGTTATTATCCACTGCCGGAGCCGCCACTAAAGCGGCGGGAATGTTGGTCGACCAGATCACTCTGCCGGAGTCGGCCTCCAGCTTGATCACGCGGCCTACGGCCGGAGACTGGTACTTCTGCGGCCACGATGAAGCAAGCGCCGTAACATCCATTGTCTCCGCAAAAATCGCGTTGTCGCTTGCCGCAGCCGTGGACATAATGAGAGTAGTCGCTCCGAAAGCGCCCAAATCTTTTTTCCAAAGCAATCCCCCGGTTTTCGCGTCAAAGAGATAATACGTTCCGTCTTTGTCGCCGGCGCCGACGGCTATGCCTCCTTTCGGCAAGACCAAAGCGTTTGGAGCGGCGATGAAGTCGTAGTCATTGGCGTCCGCGGAGTGTACCTGCTTCGCCCAGAGGATATGTCCGTCTTTCAAGGAAAGCGCCACCAGGCTGTCGGAATAGTAATCGCTTCCTGAAGGAACCGAGCCGCGGTTGGCGGCGTCCCCGTTCGTCGGGTACGGCGTCGGGTTGCCGGTGGAAACCACCAGCTCGTTAAGCTGGGGAATTATCGCCGGCGGACCAAAAACCGCGCTGCCTCCTCCGGCGTACTGGACCAAGTCCTCGCGCCAGAGGACGTATCCCGTTTTTTCATCCACCGCAACCACTCCCCCTCTCTCATATTTATTATCGTCGGTTCCTCCAAGACTTTGGTATATGACTCCGTTCCAGACTTTAGGCGAGGCGCGCAAGGCATCGGGTAACGAACCGAACAGGGCTCCGGTTTTCCAGATTTCCCCTCCGGTCTTCGGATTCAAAGCGTAAATCCTGCCGCCCGAAGTGGAAATAAAAATTCTGCCTTGGTCGTACAAAGGACCCGAATTGATCGGTGAACCATCCAAGCCCCTCTTCCAAATCAGCGCTCCGGATTTTTCCGATACGGCGTAAACGCTGCCGGCATCGGTCGTAAAATAAACGACGCTGTTAGCGATAGCTGGGTTTCCCGAAACCTCTCCGTCAGCCGGCGTAAACCAGTCCTGCTTCATTTGGTTAATATTGGAGACGGTCATCGAGGAGGATGAGAGCGTGAAGGAGTTCCAAATATCGCCGCCGTAGGTCGGCCAATATTTGCCGGCAGCGTTTACTTCGGACGGAGACGAAGCGATCTTCCCGCTTCCTGCGTTGTTAAAGCATAAATACAAAACAGCGGCCGCGGCGGCGGTCGCAACCAACAATCCCACAACGGAAGCTTTTTTCCAGGAAAAACTTTTTAGCATTTCTTACGGAATCACCCCAATTATTACCTTTAAACCGCGTTTTTAGCAACTCGATTTTTTCACAAACAAAAAGCGCCTTCTCGGCGCTTTTTGCTTTTCCGGACCTTATTTGGCCGGAGTCGAAGTCTGCGGAGACTGATAATTTTGGCCGCCGTTCTGCCAGCCGTACATCATCCCCGGACCGTAGTTATAGTAACCGCGGTTTCCGCCCCACATCATCCGTCCGTACGGCATTCCGTAGCCGGAGTAGCCCGATTCGAAGTATCCCTTGATCTCGCCGAGTTTAACCCCCAGCCAGAAAGTAACTATCAAAACGACGGCTACGATCGCCAGGCGGAGAAGCCAGTGGCCCCTCATCCAGTGGTGGTATCCGCCGCAAGCGTAGCAGCGTCCGTAACACATCTCGCACTTGCATCCCTCCGGGTGGTTGTTCTTGTTGTTCTCTTCCATGTTTTTTCCATTAAAAATTTATTCGACCTTGATAAAAAGCTCTTGCTAAATTAAGGATAAGCCTAAAAGCGCAAAAGGAAAAGCGCAAAACGCAAAAGTTAAAGTAGGGATTAGGGGCTAGGGATTAGGGTTTAGTCCGCCATCCACCATTCACAGTCCCTAACCCCGAACCCCTAACCCCTAGTCCCTAGTCCCTAGTCGTTGTTTTTCGCTTTTAGCTTTTAATTTTGCGCTTTTTTACCGCCCCTGCCACCGCCTTCACGACCCGCTTGTCGAAAACCGAGGGAATTATCTTAGAGGCAGTGGGCTTAGACACTAGGCCAGCCAATTTCTCCGCGGCTTTAATCTTCATCTCCGGAGTTATCCTCTGCACCTTATTTTCCAGAGCGCCTTTAAAAATGCCAGGGAAGGCCAGAACATTATTGATTTGGTTTTCGAAATCTGAGCGGCCGGTGGCGACTATTTTCGCGCCAGCTGCTTTTGCCTTTTCCGGCAGTATCTCCGGATCGGGATTGGCCATCGCAAAAACAATGGCTTTTTCCGCCATGCGGCGGATGTGGTCAGCGGAAAGGATTCCGCCTTTAGAAACGCCAATAACCGCATCGGCGCCGTCTAAAGCCTCAAGCAAGCCTCCTTTCTTCCCGCTTTTATTGGTCAGCCGCGCCAACTCCTTTTTCCGCCCATCCAAATCGCTCCTCTCCGGATCGATTATCCCCCGGCTATCGACCACAACGACGTTCCCGACGCCGTAGAGAGCAAGTAGTTTGGCGATCGCCGTCCCCGCCGCTCCGGCGCCAATGATGGCCACTATCCCCTTTTTAATATCCTTGCCGACCACTTTAAAGGCGTTGATTAGCCCCGCCAGCACCACCACTGCTGTTCCGTGCTGATCGTCATGCATCACCGGGATATTAAGTTCATTAATCAACCTTTCTTCAACCTCAAAACATTTCGGCGCGGCGATATCTTCTAAGTTTATTCCGCCGAAGCCGGGCGCGATCGCCTTGACCGCGGCAACGATCTCGTCGGCGGTATGCGCTTTCAATACTATCGGGAAGGCATCGACGCCGCCGAACTCTTTGAAGAGCAGCGCCTTTCCTTCCATGACCGGCAGCGCCCCTTCCGGACCAATATCGCCCAACCCCAGCACCGCCGAACCGTCAGAAACTACGGCCACCGTCCGTCCGGCCAGCGTATAGTCGCGCACCGCCTTTTTATGGGCCGCCACGTATGAAGAAACCGCCGCTACGCCGGGCGTGTAATACAGACTCAAGTCTTTCTTGTTGCGCAGAGGAGCCCTGCCGGCTATTTCAATCTTTCCCTGGTGCTTTTTATGCACGGCAAGTGCCGCTTTTTTGATGTTTGATTTAGTCATAAAATTTTTTTTCTTTACAAGAATAATAGAAGCGCAAAGCTTAAAGCGCAAAAGCTAAAGTAGGGATTAGGGACTGGGAATTAGGGTTTAGTCCGCCATCCATCATTTACAGTCCCTAATCTCTAATCCCTAACCCCTAACCCCTAACCCCTAGTCCCTAGTCCCTAGTCCCTAGTCGTTGCCTTTCGCTTTTAGTTTTTCGCTTTGCGCTTTTTTATTCGTACCTCAGAGCCTCGATCGGGCTGAGCTGCGCCGCTTTCTTGGCGGGGTAATAGCCGAAGATCAATCCGATAGCTGCCGAAACGCCGAAGGAGAGGGCGACCGAGAATGCGGAAACCTGGGTGGTAACGCTGGCAAACTTCGAAAGAAGCGCGGAAATGGCGGCGCCGAAAATTATCCCGAGTATTCCTCCGATGACCGTCAGCAGCGCCGCCTCGATCAAGAACTGCATCGTTATGTCGCGGCTCTTGGCGCCGATGGCCTTCCGCAAGCCGATCTCGCGCGTCCTCTCGGTTACGGTAGTCAGCATCATATTCATGATGCCGATTCCTCCGACCAGAAGCGAGATGCCGGCGATCGAGGCCAGGAAGATGGTGAAGGTAGTGGTAATCGAGGAGACCGTGGCGATAATGTCCGCCTCGTTGGTCACGGTAAAGTCGGCATTCTGCGGATTGGAGATATTGTGGCGCTGGAGAAGCAGGTCGGTCACTTCCTGCTGGATAAGCGGGATCGACTGCTGATTGGGCGCCTGAATCGTTATCGAGCTGACATTATTCCCTCCGGAAAGGTAGTGCTGGGCCACGGTGACCGGAATGACAATCATATCGTCTTGGTTGACGAAGCCGCTCGAGCCCTTGGGATAAGTCACTCCGACCACGGTAAAAATCACATTATTGATCTTCACCGTCTTGCCGACCGGATCGACGCCCTGCCCGAAAAGATTGTCGCTGGTCGTCGGACCCAGTACCGCCACCGGATCTATGGCCGTAACCTGACTGTTGGTTATGAATGAACCGTAAAGCATATTGAGGCTGCGGATATTGGCGTAATCGGGCGTAGTGCCGATAACTTGGACGTTTTCGTTATTCCCGCCGGCCACCGCCTGGTAAGAGCGGGAAATCTGCGGAGCGACGTACTGGGCGTCGGTGATCTGGCTCTGTACAGCGTTCGCGTCGTCTAAAGTCAGGGTCGTAGCCGAACCCGCGCTTTGCCGCACCAGTCCGCTCTGTTGCGCCCCGGGAGTCACCATTATCAGATTGGAACCGATGGATGCGATATTGGATTGGATGGAATTAGAAACACCCTGTCCGATGGATAAGGTCGCCACCACCGACCCGATGCCGATGATTATTCCCAGGATGGTCAATCCGGAACGAACCTTGTTAGAGAACAAGGCAAAAAATGTTTCTTCGAATAAATCGGATAAATTCATTGCAGTTTTTTAACCAGACGGTTCTCGTTCTTCTTGTCTTCCAGTATCACTCCGTCGCGGATGTGGATAATCCGCTCGGCATGCTCGGCCACGTACTGTTCGTGGGTTATCAAGACGACCGTTTTTCCGGATTCATTCAGCTTCTGGAAAGTGGCCAGCACAATATCTCCGGTCTTGGTATCCAGATTGCCTGTCGGCTCGTCGGCAAGAATCAGCGCCGGGTCGTTCACCAAGGACCTGGCGATCGCCACGCGCTGCATCTGTCCTCCTGACAGCTGATTAGAAAGATGATAAAACCTATCATTGCTCAAGCCGGCGGAGATAAGCGCCGCCTTGGCTTTCTCTTCCCGCTCCTCTTTCGGGACGCGACTGTAAAGCAACGGCATCTCAACATTGCGCATCACGGTAGCGCGCGGCAAGAGATTGAAAGACTGAAAAACGAATCCGATCTTGCTGCGGCGAATGTCGGCCAGCTCGTCGTCTGAAAGATCTGAAACATCTTTTCCGTCCAGAAAATACTGGCCGCTGGTCGGCGTATCCAATGCTCCGAGTATGTGCATTAAAGTCGACTTGCCGGAACCGGATGGACCCATGATAGCGACGAACTCGCCGTCTTTCACCGAGAAGGAAACCCCTTTGAGCACCTGAGTCTCAACGTCATCGTTAAGGTACGTCTTAGTGATATTCCTTATCTCAATCATAACTAGAAGCCTTTTCCGCCTCCGCCGAAGAAGGCCCGCCCATTGCCGCCGGCTGCCGGAGTAGCCGCGGTTTGGCTGGCGGCGGCAGCACTCAGGGAAACGGTAACGACCTTTTCGCCTTCGGTTAAGCCGCTAACAATCTGCGTCATTGTATCGTTGCTCGCGCCGGTCTGAACTTCCTGCGAAGCGGTCTTACCGTCGCTTCCAATGACTTGGACGAAGCTCTTGTTTCCCCGGCTCCTAACTGCCGAGTTGGGCACCATCAAGACGTCTTTAGCTGTGTTGGTAACGATAGTCGCGGTTACGCTCATTCCCGGTTTCACCTGCGAAGCATTGCCGTCGAGAGCTACCTTAGCATCGTAAGTAACGACGCCCTGACTGACCGTCCCCAGCTCATCCAATTCGGCGACCGTTCCTGGAAGCGTCAAGTTGGGCAGAGCGGCGAAAGTTAAAGTCGCCTTCTGTCCGACCTTAACTTTCGCGGCATCGATCTCGTTTAGAGAAATTTCGGCAATTTTTTCCGGAGTGATCAGCGTGACGGTCGACGAAGACTGGGTTGATTGTCCGACTATAACGTTAACCGCCGCCACCTGGCCGGAAAAAGGCGCGGTGACCACGGTGTTTTGCAACTGCAGCTGGGCCGCGCTTAAAGAGGCTTGGGCGGAAGTTACGGTATCCTCGCTCGAGGTTACCGCCGCCTCAGCCGATTGAACAGCTAGCGCTTTAGCTTGCAGCGCGCTTTGATAGGCGTTGTAGTTGCTTAAATAATTAGCAGCATTGGGGTTGGGGATCGTTACCGTCCAAGAATCATTCAAGCTGATTCCCGAGGGAAACTGGATGTAAAGCCCATGCGAGCCGAAAGGAATCGACGTTCCGTTCTGATTGATGGTTATGTTATCGACATTCTCCAGCCCGCTGATGGAGAAGTTGTCCGGTTTGTATCCGGAGATGGTGTGCAAAGTTATGACGTAGGTGCCGGTAGCGTCTCCGGTATAAGTGCCGGTGATGGTCGGCGTAGCCGTCGAGTAGTTATTGGAATTCGGAGTCGCCGCAATGCCGGAATTGAGCAGGTTCTCATAAGCATTGTTGACGGCCAAATTTTGCTGCTGCTCGGTCAATGCCAGGTCGGCCTTGGCGTTGGCTAAAGAGGATTCCGCCGACTGTAATGAAGCCTGGGCTTGCTGCAGCTGAACCCTCGCGCTCTGCTGGTCGACGACAAAAAGCGTCTGCCCGGCCGAAACATACTGCCCGGCCGAAACATCTACGGCTGTCACCTGTCCCGAAGCCTGCGGCTGGACGTTAATCTGATTCAGCGGCGAAACCTGTCCGGTTCCAATAACGGTCGTCACCAAGTTTCCTTTAGTGACTGCGGCAGTCGCATAAACTACGGTTGGTTTGTTGTGGCCGAAAACGGAATAAGCGGCATAACCTAAAACGACTATTGCGGCCAAAATCATCCAAAAACGGTTCTTTTTGGAGAAAGTCTTTAATTTGCTCATTTTTTTATTATTTCCGGAGTTGTCTTGTGTTGACATTTTATCGGGGAAAGGCGATACTCGAAGTATTACCTTTCCTACTTGTAGGACTTAAAGAATATAAATCATGATCAACCATCGTGCAATAGATAGAAAACTTTACGGTCTGGCGACTTTGGGCGAGAAAGGGCAGGTCATAATACCAGCGGAAGCGCGGCGGGCTTTGAAACTGAAGAAGGGCGATAAGCTTCTGGTCCTCGGATTCGGCGACATGATCGCCTTCGCCACCCCGTCGGACTTGGAAAAAATG
This sequence comes from bacterium, assembly GCA_021811305.1. Taxonomy (GTDB): domain Bacteria; phylum Patescibacteriota; class Minisyncoccia; order UBA6257; family Colwellbacteraceae; genus JACWAO01. The sequence goes on along the minus strand of JAJZPD010000011.1, from coordinate 7,262 downwards.
GCTGACCGGCTGGCAGAGCGGCTCAGCGCCATCCAGGGCATTATCGGGAAAAGCCAACCCTCTTTCACCCGCAGGAATAAAAGGAAGTAGTTCCCAATCGTCGGGCATAGGTTGTATTATTAGCGAATGGACGCAAACACCCAGCAACCCCAGCCTATTCCGCAGCCGACTCCTGCGGCGCCGCTGCCGCCATCGTCTCAGGCGCAAGCTTCGCTCTCTTCCCCCGCTCTTTGTCCGGTCTGCCATCAGCCCGTTCCGCCGAACGCTTACTTTTGTCCGAACTGCGGCGCACCCCTGAGAACCAAGCCTCCCAGCATCGGACAGCAACTCAGCGCTTATTTAGTCAGCTTCTTCCTGCCGCCGTTCGGCCTGGCTTATTCATTTAAGTTTTTGCGCCAGAACGATCCAATCGCCAAGAGAGCCGGATGGATAACTATCATCCTAACCGTCGTTTCCCTCATCCTTACCGTCTGGCTGAGCGAACTCTTTATTAACTCGCTGAATCAGTCCATTAACCAATCCTTAAACCAAGTTAATCTGTTAAACCCAACCTTTTAGGCCTAAAGCCAGGATGGCGGAACTCCTGCTGGCGACAGAAACGGTTTGCATCCTAAAGAACCGGCGCATTTCCACGCTTATGTCCATGCATAAGTGTGTCAATACATAAGCATTTCCACGCTTATACATTGACAACTTATCTCCGTCGCTGGTTAACTTACATATAAAACAATTAAGAGAACATGAAGAACGGCAGAACAGTATTTTTCGTCATCCTCGCAGCTATGGTCGTAACCTCCGGAGTGGTTCTCGCCTACCTGGGCTCCAGAAGCGGACGCTTGCCATCCGCGATTTCTAAGCAACCCTCTTCGGCCGCAGCTACGGCTCCGGCCGCACAGCCAGCGGCTGCCGGAAATCAAAACGGCCAAGTGAAGTTTTCCACCTCCCCTTATGCACAATTTGCTTATTTAATCTCCGGCAGCGCGCTTTCACCTGAAACTCAGAACGCACTTATCGGATACGAACTTATTAAAACCAAGCTGTCTAATGGAAACGCGCAAATAACCCTGCGCTCCACTTCGTTCCCCGCTCCCGACCAGGTTTACACGTTATCCCCCGGCGAAAGCCTTTACTTTGTCGACTACGTTTTAGGAGACGATGCCCAGCCGCGGGACTACTCCCCCAACGACGATAAAGCCATCGTCGTCGACCAGAACGGATACATAGTCGCGCAGTAAGCGTAAAACTAAAAGCTAAAAGCGAAAAACACCGAACGACCATTAGTCGTTGGTTCTTTTGCCTTTTGCGCTTTTCAAATCCTAAATCCTAACCCGCCAGTCCTCATAATAGATCCTTCAGCTTCGCTTCAGGATGACGATCATGTGCCGTCATTCTGAGCGTAGCGAAGAATCTCTATTTTAGGATTTAGGATTTCAGGTATTTTGCCTTTTGCGCTTTTAGCTTTGCGTTCGATTTATCATTCTTTTGCGTTTTGCGCTTTTAGTTTTGCGTTCGCCTTATCGTTATTTTTCGCTTTTAGCTTTGAGTTTTGCGTTTTTTATATTGATCTGTCTTTAAGTTAAATTAATCTTTCAAATCTTACTCTTTAACCCGAATAAACTGATTCGGCCGGCATGAAAAATATTACTAAAGCAGCGCTTTTAATTACTGCAGTAACGGTGGCGTCCGTGATTGCTTTTATACATCTGGGACATGGGGAAAGCCGTATCTCGCACGCTACTTCCGACCCCACCTCATCTATATCTTCAGCGGCATCCTCCAGTTACGGCGCGTCCTTGACGCCCGTCGTTGCCCAAACCACAAATATAAAGTTTGCCGCTTCGCCATACGCCAAAATATCCTACCTCGTCTCCGGAAACACGCTTTCGCCGCAAGCCCAAAGAATCTTAGCCGGATATCAATTTGGAAAGACTCAGCTAGCCGACGGCGACACGCAGATAACTCTGCACCCGACGTCGACCTTCGCCAAGCCCCAAGTCTATGCCCTGACCCCTGGAGAAAAATTTTATCTCGTCGACTCCGCTTTGGGAGATGATTCGCTGGAGCGGGATTATAATCCCAGTGACGATAAGGCGATTATCGTGAGCCGAAACGGGTATGTAGTGACTCTCAACTAAATTCTAAGTCTCGTGACGATCGTCACAAAAGTTAGAATTTCATTACTAAGTATCAGTATTGGCGTTTTAAAGCGCATGAAGCGAAAAGCGAAAAACAGGAAAGCGCAAAGTGCAAAAAGAACCGACGACTAACGAATTGTCGGTATTTTGCGCTTTTTAAATCCTAAATTCGAAATACTAAATCCGAAACAAATTCGAAATTACAAACTTTAAATTACAAACCCGTTCGTGTTTCGTATTTATTTTCATCTACAATACCTCGCCGCCAGCGGCGAGAGTATATAGAAATAGCAGATGAAAATATCCTGAGCCGCGTCGAAGGATTACCAGCCGCCATCCGCCTCGCCAGTTGGCGGATGGCGGATTGTAGTTTGTGATTTGTTTAGGATTTAGGATTTAGAGCTTCGAATTTGGCCGATTGCTGGCCGGTGTTTTTCGTTTTTAGCTTTTAGTTTTGAGCTTTTTTACTGCCACGCTATCCCCACTGGAACCGTTGATGACGAAGAGATTGAATAATTGTTCCCCGATTGGGTGATAACCGCCTCTTCCGCCGTCCAAACCGAACTGGAAGCGTTTAAATCGCCCATAATCATCAGATTTTGGTTATTCGCCCCGGGGGCGCAGGAATAAACTCCCATTTGCCCGTCAATGAACGGCCTTGTTCCCGTGAAGGGATCGCAGAAGACGCCGTTAGCCAGCTCCAGGCGCCAGGCCCAGTTTCCCGTGCTAGTGGCCGCCTCCGGCGCCGGCAGCGGCTTAGTCAGCTTAATCAGCATGCCGACATTGCTAGCGGGATCTTCCGGACAAAAAACGCTTCCGCCAGCGGCGGTAAAGCACGGGTCCTGAATCGAGTTACCGACCATACAGCGCCAGGCGTCGGCGCGGTAAGGCGCGGCTATAGAATTAGTCCAGCAGTAACCGCTGACGCTCGAGGTTGGTAAAGATGTCGGAACAGCGTATTTAATGATCTGCGTCGGCGCGGCGGGAGGCGTCGAAGTCGTTACCGGAGAAATTCCGGCATTAGTGGCCACCTCTTGCTGGACCGCGGTTCTTTTCATTTCAATTATCCTTAGCGAAACAAGGACGGCTGCGGCAGCAACCACTAGTACAAGGCCAATTATCAAAAAATTATGCTTGGAATTCATTTTGTTTCTTTAAAGCTTGGATTTACCTTCCCGCGGCAGCGCGGCGGTAGCGGCAGTATTCGCATTCTGATGACGCTTCTGGCGGCACATCGCTTATCAGACACCGCTTTATTTCTTTCAGCGCCGGCGGTATCCACGAATCGTCGCCGCGGTACGGAATCACCTCGACGTCGAATTCCAGCTTGCCGTCGAAAGCTTTGCGGTCGGCGCGCCCGTTGCAGTAAACGAAATAGGCGGTGTCAGAAACCTTGAAACCGTTCCGGCGGAAAAGCCACTGGTAAATCTCCACCTGGCGCTTATACCCCTTTTGATACTCCCCGTCTATTCCCACCGGCCCATTCTTGGAAGTCGCTTTGTAATCGACGACGTGCAGTTCCCCATCCTTGTTTAACCAAACGTCGTCGACGCCGCCGCGAATTAAGAGGTTATCCTCTTCGTCTAAATACTTTACGCCGCGAGTCAAAGAATCTCGCCACTCCTCCAGCTTCTCGTGCTGATACGGAACCGCCTCGATGCCATAGCTTTCCATCAACGGGTGCGGCGTGCCCTGGGCGCGGTGCGCGTCGAATTCTTTTTTGAGCAAAGCGTCGACCGCGTTGTTTAAGGAAAAGCCGGGAAGCGAAGGACGACCTACGCCGAGGCGACGATCTAAATAAAAACATCGGGGGCACTGGATAAATAAATCGACTTTGGTTCGGCTCAGAACCAACGGGCGGTCCGAGTCGGGATCGAATAAGTTACTTGTTCTCGTCGACATATGGAAATGATACCGCTCGCCCACTTTCGGCGCAATCCAGAGACGTAGTGTATAATTTAAACGTACCTATGTTGGCATACCTTCTGGCTATCGCTGCTACCTTCCTGTATGGCGTAACCAATTTCATCGACAAGTTTCTCATCGAAAAAAAGGTCCGCGATGGCGAATTCCTGGCTATGATCAGCGGCGTGGTTTCATTCGTCTTCGGCATCGGAGTTTTATCGTTGAACCACTGGCCGACCGTCGGCTTGGCGCCAACCGTAATACTTTTAACCTCGGGCGTACTTTTCCAGCTGGCGCTCTTACCCTGGTATAAGGCGGTCGATTTAGATGATCCGTCGCGAGTCGCCGCTCTCTTTCAAGCCATCCCGATCTTCACGTTCATCTTCGCTTATTTCCTGCTCGGCGAGCAGTTGTCGTGGCACCAGGCTGCCGGCTTCATCCTTATTATCGCAGGAGGTTTCATCTTATCGCTCCGCAAATTCAGCGGGGATATTTTCAAAATAAGAAAGTCAACCAAGTATATGCTGCTGGCGGTTATCTTAAACGCCATACCGCCGGTGCTTTTCAAAGCGGTAACTCCGGAAAGCGATTTCTGGATAATGTCGGGATACGAATTCATCGGCATGGGCATCGGCTCGGCATTGACTTATTTTTACGTCGTTCAACGCCGCCCGCACCTTCGACATCTGCTGCGTTCGCTGGAAAACGTGCGGCGAGAGGCTTTGGCGTTTATAACGGTCAACGAAGCAGTATATTTCTCAGCCAACATCCTCTTCTTCGCGGCCGTGACCATGGCGCCTGTTTCCTTGATCTCGGCCATGGGAGGATTCCAGCCGTTTTTTATGATCGCCATGGGCTTGATTTTAGCGCGTTGGTTCCCCAAAATGGTTAAGGAGGATATCAGCCGCAAAACGCTGAAAACAAAGATCGGCGCGGCGCTTCTCATTTTTCTCGGAGTCTGGATAATAAACATATGATGCCTATGGACTGGATAAAAAAATCGTTATCTTGGGGTTTCCGCACTTTTGTGCTAAACTCATTGCGTCCTAAGATTTATAAGCTTGAAATGCGCTTTGGTTTAATTCTCATTCTGGTCGGAGTGGTACTCCTTCTGCAAAACACCGGAGTATTCCAACCAGAAGTTTGGAAAATAATCTGGCCGCTTGTAATAATTGCCGTCGGCCTGATGTTCGTTTTTCACCCGCGGCGCCGAAGCGAACGGCGCGGCAACTGGTTTTCCGGTGAAGGCCGCCACCGCTCCAAAGAAAGGGAGTAGTTTCTAGATATGGAAGAGGAAAAGCCTATCATTAAGGTTGTCGATTTGGTAAGGAAGTTCAACGAATTCGAGGCAGTCCGCGGAATCAGCTTCGAGGTTAAGCATGGCGACGTCTTCGCCTTTTTGGGCCCGAACGGCGCCGGAAAAACCACGACCATCAAGATGCTCACTACTCTGCTTAAGCCGACTTCGGGAAAAATACTTATCAACGGATTCGATCCCCTGACACAGCAGGACGAAGTCCGCAAATCGTTCGGCATCGTCTTCCAAGATCAAAGCCTGGACGACGAACTGACCGCCTACGAAAATATGGAGTTCCACGCGGTACTCTATAACATCCCGGCGAAACTGCGTAAAAAGCGCACTGAGGAACTCTTGAAATTCACCGAACTGTGGGAGCGTCGAAACGACCTGATCCGCAGCTTTTCCGGCGGCATGCGCCGGCGGCTAGAGATAGCCCGCGGCTTATTGCACCATCCGAAAATTCTCTTCTTGGACGAACCGACGTTGGGATTAGATCCGCAAACGCGCAACCACATCTGGGAATATATTAAAAACCTAAATCAAAAGGAGAAGATAACCGTTTTTTTTACCACCCATTACATCGATGAGGCTGAACGCTCGGCGAAGAAAGTGGCGATTATCGATCATGGAAAGATTATAACCCGCGGAACGCCGGATCAGATTAAGGAGGAGGCAAAAGCGAAGTCGCTGGAAGATGCTTTCATAGCCCTGACCGGAAAAGAAATCCGCGAGGAAGAATTGGGCGCGGGCGAGTCGATGCGCTACAACCAGCGTTTACGGCGCCGCCGCCAAGCATAAGAAAATATGAACGCTATTTACATTCTCTGGCTGAGACAGCTAAAAAGATACTTTCGCTCCAAGAGCCGGATCGTCGGTTCTCTCGGACAGCCGCTTCTTTTCCTTCTAGCCCTGAGCTTCGGCTTCGGCCCGATCTTCCAAAAGGCCGGCGGCGGCAATTATCTTGAATTCTTAGCGCCGGGCGTAATAGCGATGGGCATCCTTTTTACCGCCTTATTTTCCGGAATAGAAATCATCTGGGATAAACAATTCGGCTTTTTGAAAGAGACATTGGTCGCTCCGGTAACGCGGTTGCGCATCATGATCGGCCGCACTTTGGGCGGAGCGACCATCGCGCTCATCCAGGGAATAATCGTCCTGATTATCGCCTACTTCATCGGCTTCCGGCTTTCCTCCATCAACCTTTTCCTCGCCTTTGTCTTTATGTTCCTGGTAGCTATCATCTTCACCGCCTTGGGAACGACCATTGCCTCGCTTTTAGAGGATATGCAAGGCTTCCAGCTGATAATGAACTTCCTTGTTATGCCGATTTTCTTCTTTTCCGGAGCGCTCTTTCCTCTAAACGACCTTCCCCGCTCTATCTCGCTCATCTCCGGAGCCAATCCCCTAACCTACGGCGTTGACGGGCTGCGCGGGGCATTGACCGGCGTTTCGCAATTCAGCTTAGGCACCGATCTTTCGGTTCTTATTTTGACTTCAGCCGTGCTTCTCGTTCTCGGCGGCTACCTCTTTTCAAAAATAGAAATATGAAGCTCCACGGGCTTACGCCAGGGGTATTCTCGCGCAGGCGGATAAAAAACGCAAAGCTAAGAGCGCAAAACTAAAAGCGAAAAATAACGACTAGGGACTGGGGGCTAGGGGTTGGGGGTTAGGGACTACGAATGATGGATGGCGGACTAAACCCTAATCCCCAGTCCCTAATCCCTACTTTAACTTTTGCGCTTTGCATTTTGCGCTTTTATCTTTGCGCTTTATAATTTCTTAAAGGCCGAACATAAGCGAATTGAATCAATGTCGTATATTGGCAATGTTTTCCGCGAGACGTCGGAAAATCAGAACTTTCGCAAAGTGCTTTTCACCGGCAAGCGCAGCCAGCTGGTGGTTTGCAATTTTCCATTATACTG
>JAJZPD010000010.1 GCA_021811305.1 bacterium | reverse complement strand
AGGCAACGGTTCGGTAGTAAAGGTGTTGTCGGGAGATGTAATCTCGTTTCCGGCTTCGTCGGTCGAGACGATGCGATAATGGTATTCCGTGTCCGGCGAGAGTCCCGCAAGAGCCGTGCTGTGATCAAGAGTCAGCGATGAATCGAAAGACGTCTGATTGCCGTAGTCAGCGGTCGCGCCGTATTCGACGTAACCGCTGCCAACCTCGTCCGTTTTCCAGCTAATAGTTGCACCGTCCGCGGTAATGTCCGTTACCGCGACCTCTGATATCACCGGAGGCATGGTGTCAACAATGATCGGTTCCGGCTCGGTCGTAAAAGTATGGCCGCACGATTCCGTCGTATTGCCAGCCGCGTCGGTCGCGTCGATGCAATAGTGGTACACGGTATCCGTCGAAAGGCCGGTGAGAAGCGCCGAGTGGACGAGAACAGCACTCCCGAAATCCATTTCAGATCCGAGAGCGGAGGTCGTGCCGTAGCGCAGGCGCGATGTAGCCGGCTCATCGGTCGCCCAGGCAATTGTCGCCTCATTCAATCCGAGCGAAACGGCGGCAACTTCCGAAATTACGGGAGACGTGGTATCCGCCGGTTCAGCGACGGGTTCGGTAGTAGTTGCGGTTTGAGTTGTGGCATCCGGCTCCGTTGTCGGCGAAGTAGTGTCGGCGGCGGGCAAGGTTTGCGCCCGGACGAGCGATATTGGGCATAGAACTAAAAGACAGGAAAAAAGGAAAATAACCGCTTTGCCGATGATTTTTGTTTGCATAAGAGTTTAGAGGAGGTTTAAGATTTTTTTTCTTTTTCTGATTTAATGACCTTTTTAGCTACGATAAAAATGAGGAGCGCGAGAATAATGAAGTTGATAAAATCAGCAAGGAAGGATCCGTAGGAAATCCGCACCGGCCCTATGACAAGCACCGCCTCTCTCCAAGTTTCTGCCGACATAAGCGGCGCCGCAATAGGCAGGAGAACATCTTTTACCAGCGACTGGACAAGCCCGGTGCTCGCCTCACCCATAACGAATGCGGCCGCTAGAGACACTACTTTGTATTCCTTAAGGAACAATAGAAAATCTTTGATAAAGGGTTGCTTTGTATTTTCCATGATTTATATACGCGTTCGATCCATGCGACGACGGAGCGAGGTAAATCCCATTGCCGAAAATACAACAATGCTTCCCGTGAGAATGCCGACGACGTTAAGGAAAAACACCAGCAGGGTTCTGCCCAATGGGAAACTGGCGGCGTCAACCAAGCCGATGCCGGTCGCAACGAGCGGAGGCATGAGCGATACCGCAATGCCGATGCCGGTCATCGCCGAACCGACTTTGGAGCGGACCAGGCCATAGGCCGCGATAAAGCCGGCGATAATCGCGACTGCCGTTGCAAGATACAGGTTTGATTCAAAAGAAATAAAAGCCAAATCGACGCGGAGATATCCGAAGAATAAAGTAATTGCCGCCGCTCCCAAAATCGCTGCGGCAATAGCGATCACAAGCATTCCTGCCGTCCGGGCAACGAGCCGCCGGTTTCGCACTACGATTCCGAGTCCGAGCCCCAGAATGGGATAGGCTAAAGGCGCAATAATCATGCTCGCGATAAGGACCGCAACGCTGTCGAGAAAAATACCGCACACAGCGAAAAGCACGGCGCCGAACACGAGAAGATAAAAATCGCGGTCAGGGAGCGTTTTTTCGAGCACTTCGTTTACGGCGCCTTCCTTATCCTCCTTGCTGAAAGGATGGGAGACGTACCAAAGTGAATTACGCCATACCATAAAATGAGTATAGCAGTTTTATTATTGTCTCCATACCGCAAAATAAATCCCCCGGCGGTAAGACCGTCGGGGGCGAGGAACAAGGTGCTTATAAAGCTATCTAGGGAGGCCTATGGCGGCGCCGGGCGAGAAGCCGCTCGGGATCTTGGGCGAAGGAGTTCGTCCCACCGCGCCGTCGACCTTCGACGACATTGTCGTTGATGACGATTCGGACCTCGTTGAAGAGGATGGGGTCGATCTTCGGCAGGCGATCATGGAGATCTTTGCCTACCGTCGATTTTCCGACCCCAAACCGCTCGGCGGTCTGCCGGACGGTCGACCCGTATTGAACCGTGTAGCGAGCTTCAGCCCGAACCCGATCAGAAACGTCTTGCCGATGCCTCCGCCGTTTGCCGAACAGTGGAATCGCCAACAACATTCCTCCCATGAATCGATATTAGATTGGTTCGAAACGCCAACCTCCTTTCTTGGTGCAATGATTGCTTATAGAACAAAAACCGAAAAGCGTCAACCACCTCTCCTCTTTCTTGGTTTTTGACTTAACCAGAAGAGCTATATAATCAAACTGATACCGGATATCTTGCTGGGAATAATTGCCAGAACTGCTTTTTGAAATAGATCGTAAAAGGTCGAAAAATAAGAATAAAAGCTATGGAACAGGCCACAAAAGGCTCATTCTCGCTCCTAAAGGAGTGCAAAAAGTGCGGACATACGCTGCTTGACCACGCAACCCGCCGCAGCGCTGATTCCGAGTTGGAGGTCGGTGGTTGCAAGGAGTGCAATTGCCAGAAGTTTGCGGAGTAGGTCCCGCCTTCCCGAACTATATTTATCATTCCAATTCGCTTGTCGCTACGAAGCGGTTATTAAAACTGTTCCTAAATCATTTTCAAACTGGTAAGATGAAAGCCTATGAAACTAACGGCAACGTACGTACGCAGCACGATCTTCGGCATATCGGACAGCCTTGTTTCCACCGTCGGCCTGCTTTCCGGCATTGATATCAGCGGAACCGCGCGCCAGGCGATAATATTGGCCGGCGTAGTTTATGCTTTCGTCGAGGCATTTTCAATGGCGGTCGGCAGCTTCCTTTCGGAGCAATCGGCCGCCGAATATTTGGCCCAGGGCGAGGTTTCGGAAACTACCCCCTATGTCGCCGGAGCGATAATGTTCATCTCCTTTGTCCTTGCTTCCTTTATTCCCATCGTCTCCTACATCTTCCTTCCTCTTGCTTCGGCGCTGTGGGTCTCGATCGCACTTTCTTTGTTTTCGCTTTTCATCGTCGGCGGAATCAGTGCCAAGATATCAAAAACCAAAATCCTCTCGCACGGCCTGAGGATGGTGGTTTTGGGCGGGGCAGCGATCCTCATCGGCGTCATCGTCGGCGGGGCGGCAAAGATCCGCTAAACTACAAAAAGCGGCGGGTGTATAATTGGCGCAATGAAAACCAAAGCCACCGTGATCATAACCTTAGCGATTGCCGCCGCGATTTTGGCGGTCGGCGCTTTCGTTATGTACAGGAAAAGCGTGGTGGCTCCGACTCTAACCTCGACCTCCACCCAATCCGCTATTCCCGCCGGCTGGACGACTTACACCGACGCCAAGTACGGCTTCGAGATAAGCTACCCCTCGGCGCTCACGCCCACCACCACCTTCACTTCTTATTACCACCTACCGAACGCTTGGCGCGTGGGCGCGATGCCCAACAGCTCGGGGCAAGCGATTCTCAGCATACCGGTCTACCGCCTGGATAATCGCCTATATTATCCCAGATACTTCGATGCCGAAATCAGGATCGGAGCAAGCTCCAATCCGACCGACGTGAAAAACTGCTACAGCACCTACGGCTACGGCAGTCCGACCCCGCCGACCGACGAAACGATCAATGGTATAAAGTTCCGCGCCTTTCCCTTGGAGAGCGCGGGAATGATGCAATATTTAATGGGCGTAAGCTATCGCACGGTCCACAACGGCGTTTGCTACGCCATCGAACAGCTGAAAGCCGGAAGCAACTACCGCAATCCTACGAGCAGCCCGCAGGACATTCCGCAATCCGTCTTGGACAATTACTACAATCAGGCCTCGGCCATCGTGCAGACATTTAGGTTCACCAAATAAAAAAATCCTAAGCACGAAATCCGAAATCCTAAACAAATCACAAATTCTAATCCGCCAGCTGGCGGAACAAATCCGAAACACGTCCGTGTTTGTAATTTGAAGTTTGTAATTTCGAATTTGTTTCGGATTTCGATATTAGGATTTAGGATTTTCGTTGTTTTGCGCTTATTTGACTCTCTTATTAAAGGATGCAAAACTTCTACTTACTGCAACTTGGCACAGAAAGGAGTGAGCTAAGCGATGGGAAAGGTCATCAAGCTCGAGGACAGAAGAAAGCCCAAAGAATGGATGGAACTTACGCCGAAGCAGAAACGCGAGAATAGGCGTCTTCAGGAACAAACTTTTCACATCCTCTTATATGAAGTAATCTGCTGTTTCGCGGCCCTCGGCGCATTTTTTACGATCCTGGCGGCGACGATTTACAGCCCGTACATCGGCCCCGGGGCTTCCACCGGCCTCAACCTAGTTTCCGGCTTCGGCTGGTTCTGCCTTGGAGCCGCCTTTCTCATTTCGCTCTACACGCTCTTTTCCACTAGACGGCCCGGCCCGCCCTGCTAAACCTCGGCGGGCCTTTTATTTTTATCCACAACATCCTGAGCCACGGCGAAGGATGAAAACATCCTGAGCTGCGTCGAAGGGTGGAAACATCCTGAGCAGCGTCGAAGGATTGCCGCAAGTCATTTTCTATTTGTCCTCGCTCGAATAATCGGGGTAAAATAAGTTATTGCACCTGCTTGATAAGGAGTGATGGAGAGTGAAAATGCTATCCGCCATCGGCGATCTGTGGCGCTACCCTCCGGAGAAGATCGCAACTTCTCTCTACATCTCCCGCTCTGCTGGATTTTATCTAGGCGCAACTTTCATCTACGGTGCTGTCCAATCTACCCTCACCGAGGTCCCGAAGCGGCTCCGCTCCTTAAGACGCTGTTAGCACATTTGGCCCGCTTCCTAGCGGGCTTTCCCTTTCTTAAAACCTTTCCAGAATCGGTTTTTTAGCTTATAGTAAGGCCGTCAGCGCTCATCGTTTAATGGATAGGACGCGGGATTGCGGATCCCGTAATCGAGGTTCGATTCCTCGTGAGCGCACAAAAAAATCTTCCTTCCATCTTCCTTAGATCCGCTCCATAATTAAGCTATGCTTAAATTAAAAGAAGGCGACTTAGCTCCGGACTTCAGCCTGCCGGACCAGAACGGAGAAACGCACTCGCTTTCCCACCACCGCGGCGAGCGGATCCTTTTATACTTCTACCCCAAAGACGACACGCCGGGATGCACCAAGGAAGCGTGCGGCATCCGTGACGCTTATGCCGATTTCAAGGAAAACAAAATCAAAGTTTTCGGGGTTAGCGTAGATTCAGTGGAAAGCCACGGCAAGTTCGCGGAAAAGTACGCCCTGCCCTTCACTCTGCTTTCCGACGCCGACAAGAAGGCGGTAAACGAATACGGCGTCTACGGAAAGAAAAAGTTCGTGGGGAGGGAGTACCAGGGAACCCTCCGCACCTCTTTCCTCATCGATCCCGAGGGGCGGATCGCCAAAATCTACGAGGACGTCAAGCCCGAGGCGCACGCCGAGGAGATCCTCCGCGACTTCCGCGCGCTGAAAGGAGGGGCAGAGTAGTTTGCCCAAGAACCCGTTTTTTGCTAAAATGCCGGCAATTGGATAGACAGAAAAAATGTCCAAGAAAAAGAAACTTTTAACCGCAATAGTAACAATCGTCGTCGGTTTGCTGGTTCTCCTGGCCATCTATCTGGTGCTTATCGAACCAAAACCAGCTCTGCAGCCGGCTCCGCTTCCGTCGACTCAGGAGCCATTCCATGGACCAACTTATCCCCCAACCACGACGGGGCCATTCGGCCCTCCGCCGTCCAAATAACCCGGCCGATTGCCGCCAAACAGCGGAAAGAGGCGAAGCAAAGCGCGCGAGTGTAGCACAGTGGCAGTGCGCCTGCCTTCCAAGCAGGATACGAGGGTTCGATCCCCTTCACTCGCTCATTTTTGGCACCCGCCCAGCGGAAAATGTAACCGCGGGGGCCGAATCTCGTTCTATATGTTAGAGGACGAACAGAACTTGGTTAAAAAATCGAAAGATGGGGAGGTTGAGGCTTTTGGCCTGCTTTACGATCATTACTTGCCCAAGATCTACAGGTTCGTCCTGATCAAAGTAGGCCGACGTGAGGAGGCTGAAGACCTGACCCATCAAGCTTTTTTGAAAGCCTGGCAGAATATCGCCAGGTATGAATTCAGAGGATATTCGTTCGGCAGCTGGCTGTACAAGATCGCCCGCAACACGGTCTACGACTACTACCGCCAGGCGAAGACCGAGCTGGATATCGAGGATGCCGACGATCTCGGCTGGCTCGTAACCGAAGAGGATGCGGCCGCCGACACCGAGAAAAAACTTAACCTGCAGCAAACCATTGAATCTTTAAAGAAGCTGAAAGGGATCGAGGAAGATGTTTTGATCATGAGGTTCGTCGACGATCTTCCGATAAAGGAGGTGGCGCGGACTCTCGGCAAGACCGAGGGCGCCATAAAACTTATCCAGAATCGAGCCATAAAGAATTTAAAGAAATTAATCGCCAAGGAATTATGAGCGAGGAAAGAATAATCAAATCGCTATCGGCCCTGAAATCCGTCCAGCCGGACGGCGATTTCGCGATGAAGTCCAGAGCCATCATTTTATCCTCAGCTCGAGGACACACCAGACCGACGATGGTTCCGAAAGCGATCATCGGCCGCGTCTTAGACATGGGGCTGTCCCTAGCCCTAATGTCGGCCTTGGTGATAACCGTCTTAAGCGGCATCGGGCTGATCTCGGGACGCAACGCCGCGGTGACGCCGGTATTAAACAGCGGCCTGACCAACGACGCCAGCGCCGCCATCCAGGACATCAACGTCCACTTGAACGATGTCCAGTATTTCAACGCCGAATCCGCCAAAACCAACACCGCCCTGAAGGCGGCCGCCGGCAAAGCAGCCGTCTCCCCGACTGCCGGCGCCAACCAGCAGAGCATCGATTCGCTTTTAAACCAAGCGGCGCAATGATGAAAAGATGAAAAGATATTTTTGGAAGATATTATCAGCAGTAATGCTTCTCGGGATGGCCGCCCAGCCGGCTTTCGCCGACTCGACAAGCACCGCGACCAGCACTCCGGCCCTTTCGCCGATCGAGGACAGCCTCAACCAGCTAATCTCCGCCAAGGAAGATGCGACTTTATCGCTCTCCGCCCGCACCTACGCAGAAGTTACCGCCCGGGAAAACATCCTCGAGGGAGTTTTAAGCCTATCCATTAACGAGGTTAGTTCGACCCAATCCAAGCTGAACAGCCTTCCGAATTTCGCCAAGGGCAGCAAAGAGCTGACTATGCAGAACAAGTATCTAGGACAGCTCACCACCTTCTCGTCTTTCTACAAAAAGGAGTACAAGCTTTTGATTAATATCGAGAATAACTCCGACCCCTATTCAGAAAGCACCAACTCCGCTCTGAAAAACCTGGCTCAAGATATAGAAAAATACCGCGAAAACTATTATGACCAGCCGATAAGCGATATGATGAACTTCTACCTGGTTTACTACAGCCAGAGCGTCATCTCCACCGCTTCGGCTCAGCTGGCCAAGGTTTCGCAGAACATAGGCCAGCTCGAAGCCGCCAACCTTATCAGCCAGGGCCAGTTCGACCAGCAGCTCAAAGAAGTGAATAGCTTGCTCAGCTCCGCGGCCGATCTGACCGCCGCTGCCAAGGGAATGATCTTAAACCCGCAGGTCGCCTCGGCCCTCAGCTCCGCGGCCAACGGAACCAGCACCGTCCTTCAGGCTTCCTCCACTCCATCGGCGCTGCTGACCCAGAGCCTGTCGGACGTAAAGCAGGTCTACAATATCTTCATCGACATCGGCAACCAGCTGAAAAGCGAGTTGGGCAGCTAAGAAGACAAATTAATAATGAAGCTCCACGGGCGTAAGCCCGTGGTATCTCACATTTCTTCGCGGAATCCGCCGAAGCACCCTCCTTCGCTCTTCGGGCTTCGGAGGGTCCGCCGCGCTCTCATCCCCGGGCTTACGCCCGGGGTATTCTCGCGCAGGCGGATAAAAAAGCCGGACGATATTCGTCCGGCTTTTAAATATCTAAATCAAAGGCTAAGCAACCGCCTCCTTCAGAAGCTTTCCAGCTCTGAACTTCGGAGCGGTCTTGGCCGGGATCTGAATCTTCTCCCCGGTCTTCGGGTTGATTCCGACCCTCGCCGCGCGCTTCGAAACCTTAAAGGTTCCGAACCCGGCGATCGCTACCTCTTCTCCGCGACTAAGAGACTTAACGATGTTCTCAAAAACCGCATCGACCGCAGCTTCCGCCTGTTTCTTAGTCTCCAGGCTGGCCGCTTTCATTACAACTTCAACTAAATCCGTCTTTTTCATTTAGATTCTGTATTGTAGTCTTTTCGACCTTTTCTTTCCTTATGTCTAGATTTTAAGCCATAAAATGGGGCTAGGTCAACATCGCCCAGCCCCACCCCCTAGTCCCTAGTCTCTAATCCCTAATCCTTAGTCCCTAGTGGCTGACGCATTACTTTGCGTATTCTACAGCGCGCAGCTCGCGGATGACGTTCACTTTGATCTCGCCAGGATATTTCAGGTCGGCCTCTATCTTTGAAGCAACGTCCTTGGCCAGCTGCAAGGCCATAAAGTCGTCGACCTGCTCCGGAACGACGAAGATCCGCAACTCGCGCCCGGCCTGGATAGCGTAGGCGTCCTTAACTCCGACAAAACCTTTAGCAAGCTTTTCCAAATCATCCAGTCTTTTAACATAATTTTCCAGGGTCCCCCTTCTCGCTCCCGGTCGGGCCGCGGAAAGAATATCGGCGGCGGTAACGATGTACGACTCCGGCGTGGAGAACGGATAGTCTTCGTGGTGCGACTCCATTGCTTTGACGACCTCGTCCTCGACTCCGTACTTTTTCAGGATGCGGCGCCCCAGCTCGACGTGCGTCCCCTGCACTTCGTGGTCGATCGCTTTACCGATGTCGTGCACTAGCGCTCCCTTCTTGGCGACATCGACATTGACGCCCAATTCGGCCGCGATCATACCGGCAATATGCGCCACTTCGATCGAGTGCGTTAAGACATTCTGTCCGAAGCTGGTGCGAAAGTTGAGCCTGCCCAAAAGATTCAATATCTCCTTCGGCAGGCCGTATACGCCGACTTCGTATGCCGCTTCTTCTCCGATCTCCTGTATTCTTTTCTCAATCTCTTCCTTAGCCTCCTCCACTTTTTCCTCAATCTTCGCCGGCTGGATGCGGCCGTCCTTGACCAGCTTCGCCAAAGCGGTCCGGGCGATCTCGCGCCGCATCGGATCGAAAGAAGAGATGATGATAGTGTCCGGCGATTCGTCGACGATGAGTTCGACTCCGGTCAGCCTTTCCAACGTCCGGATGTTGCGCCCTTCGCGGCCGATAATCTTTCCTTTGAAGTCTTCCGAAGGAAGCGTGAACGAGCTGGTAGTGATATCTGAGACGTGCGCGCGGGCGTAGCGCTGGATGGCGGTAGTCATCACCTCGACGCTTTTTTTCTCTATTTCTTCGCGGCGGTCGCGGAGGATCTTCTTCACCTCCTCGGTCAAATCTTCCTTGTATTTTTCGCGTACCTCGCGGAAAACGCGCTCTTTTGCCTCCTCCGGGCTGAGTTTCGCCACCTCGGCGATCTTAGTAGAGGCTACGGCCTCGGCTTCTCTTATTTTTTCGCTCCTTGCGATAAGCCCTCTTTCCTCCTCAGTCAGGCGCCCCCGTTCCTTAACGGCTTCGTTTTCGCGCTGCAAAACCGACTCGGTCCTTTTTAGCAGACTGCTTTCCGCCTTTTCCATCTCGGCGCGCCTTCCGCGCTCCTCCTCCTTCGCCTCGTCCAAGATAGCGACTGCTTTGTTCTTAGCCTCCAAAATTACGTCCTGCGCCTCCTGTTTGGCTCTTCTTAAAGCTTCCTCCCCGGTTTTTTCAAGAGAGCCGACTAGTTTGGCTGATAAGTACTGGCGAATTAAATAGCCGATAGCCAGACCTGCCAAAAGGCCGGCTGCCGGCACGATAATCTGATTCATAAAGTAGGAAAAAAGATTGCATGGACTTTAATGAAAGGTTAAGGCAAAAGACGGGGGGCGTCAAACTTAAAAGCGCAAAAGGCAAAATAACGGAAATTCCAAATCCGAAATACTAAATCCTAAACAAATTCCAAATCACAAATCCTAAACACGGGTTTGGAGCTTCTTATTTCGTATTTCAGATTTGTTTAGAATTTCGGATTTAGAGCTTCGAATTTAGCCAACTGCTAGTCGCTATTTTTCGCTTGTAGCTTTTAGTTTTGCGCTTTTAGTGCGGTGTCCAGCTGGAGACAAGGAACACCATCGTCGACATCACCACCGCCAGGAGCGAGTTGCGAATAGCCGTGCGCTTATCGAGCGCGTCGTTTATCGCGTAGTACATCACGTCCTCCGCCAGGAAAAAGAGCGCGGAAAACAGCGCCGCTTCTTCAATAAAACCGATCGGTAGCAAAGAGATGGCCCAACCCAACTCAGCCGCCACGAAAGCGCCGACTGCGGCTGTGGCGTTAATGAGCGGAGTCGAGGCCTCGTCGTTGCGGTTGCGAGAAACCAAATATTCCCGCGAGATGAACCACATCCACAGGAAGAACCAGAGAAGGGAAAACGAGCCAAGAGAGCCGTGGAAAAGGAGGAGGCTAAACCAAACTATTAAAAGCGAGTGCGCTAAAAGATGGAAGGCGTGGCGGTTGAGGAAGTGCAAGTTTTTTACCCCTAAGAACAAGAAGAGAATTAAGCCGCCGAACACTGGCGCCAGCCAACTCCACGTTCCCAGGTCAGGAGTGAAAAATACCAGAAAAATTATCGCCAGAAACGAATAAATAAACCTTTCAACGAATAACGGAGGGTGAAAGTAGAGCCACCCGCTCACTCCCAGGAAAACCAGTAGGGGCCAGAAAGAAAACCCGGAACTGCGGGCCCACCAAGTTAGAAGCGCCCACGCTAAAGCGCTAAACGCTAACCTTAATGCCGGATTGGTCGGAAGAGATTTTAACTTTGCTGCCATTTTTTATCATGCCGCGGATTATCCTGTCAGCCAGCTTGTCGAGGACCGCCTTCTGGATCATCCTTTTGATCGGCCTGGCGCCGTATTCGGGATCGAAGCCGTTTTCAATGATATACTTTCTGGCTGCGCTATCAATCGTCAGGTTTATCCCCCTTTCTTTCAAGGAAGCGACAACCTTCTGGAGCTGGATATCAACGATCTTACCGACAACCTCCCTATCAAGAGGGTGGAAGACGATGATCTCGTCGATGCGGTTCAGGAACTCGGGTCGGAAGTGATCGCGCAAAGCAGCGTTAACCCGGTTGCGGTAATCCTCCTCGTGATCGGCCTCCTTCTCCTCTTCGCCGGAAGAAAATCCAACCTTCGCCATTTCACGTAAAAACTCGCTGCCGACGTTGGAAGTCATAATAATAATCGTGTTGCGGAAATCCACCGTGCGGCCCTTGCCGTCGGTCAATCGGCCGTTGTCCAGTACCTGCAAAAGGATGTTAAAGACTTCGGGGTGAGCTTTCTCGATCTCGTCGAACAGTATCAGGCTGTAAGGGCGGTGGCGGACGATTTCAGTCAGCTGGCCTCCCTCTTCGAATCCGACATATCCCGGAGGCGAACCGATGAGGCGCGCCACGGCGTGCCGCTCCATGTACTCCGACATATCGATGCGGACCAGAGACTTCTCGTCGTTAAACATAAACTCCGCCAGCGCCCTGGCCAACTCGGTCTTACCGACTCCGGTCGGCCCCAAAAACATAAACGAACCCATCGGGCGGTCGGCCGGCGCCAATCCGGCGCGCGCGCGGCGCAGCGCGTTGGCCACCGCTTCGATCGCTTCATCCTGCCCGATAACTCGGCTTCTAAGCTCGTCTTCCAGGCGACTTAGCTTGTCCGCCTCGCTCTCCAACAGACTGTGGACCGGTATCCCCGTCCACCGTCCGATGACTCGCGCCACATCTTCGCTGTCGACGCTTTCTTTTATAAACTTGTTCGATTTCTTGCCTTTGGTGGAGAAGTATTTTTTCTCGAAGGCCTGATATTCTTTTTCCGCTGCCGGCAGCTCGCCGTAGATAATCTTCGCGACCCTCTCCAGTTGGTTTTCCCGTTCCGCCACCTCTTTCTCGTGCTTTAAGTTCTCCACTCTCTCCCGCAGAGCGTTCAGTTTCTCGAAAATGGACTTCTCCGCCTGCCACTCTCCGGACAAGGCATCGTCCTGTTCTCGCAGCTCCTTCAGGCGCTTGTCTATTTCCTTGATTCGCTTGGCGTTCTTTTCTTTCCCTTCCGAGAAAAGCGCCGCTTTTTCCACCTCGAGCGAGGTTATCTCGCGCCGCGCCTGGTTAATGTCGCTGGGCAGGCTTTCGATCTCCAGCTTCCGCATCGCCGCCGCCTCGTCGATGACGTCCACCGCCTTGTCGGGCAGAAAGCGGTTGCTGATATACCTGGCCGAAAGATTGACGGCAGCAACTAGCGCCTCGTCGCTGATGCGAAGTCCGTGATGCATCTCATACTTTTCTTTCAAGCCGCGCAGGATAGTCACGCTGTCCTCGATACTCGGCTCCTCCACCATCACCGGCTGGAAGCGGCGCTCTAAGGCCGAATCCTTTTCGATATAAAGCTGGTACTCCTTGATGGTCGTGGCGCCGATCGCGTGCAGTTCGCCGCGGGCCAGCGGCGGCTTTAAAAGGTTGGAGGCGTCGATGGCCCCCTCGGCCGATCCCGCTCCCACGATCATATGTATCTCGTCGATAAAAAGAATAATGCGTCCCTCGGAGTTCTGGACCTCTTTGATAAAGGCCTTCAACCGATCCTCGAATTCGCCGCGAAACTTGGTTCCGGCAACGAGCGACCCTAAGTCGAGCATGATAATTTCTCTGCCACGCAGGCTTTCAGGAACGTCGCCGGCGACGATCTTCGAGGCCAATCCCTCGACGATTGCCGTCTTACCGACGCCGGGTTCGCCGATTAAGACCGGGTTATTTTTGCGGCGGCGCGAAAGAATCTGCACCAAGCGGCGCAGCTCCTCTTCGCGGCCGATGACTGGATCGAGTTTGCCGGCCGCGGCCATTTGCGTCAAGTTAATCGCGTATTTTTCGAGAACCTGAAACTTGCTCTCCGGCATCTCATCGGTGACGCGGGCGTTTCCGCGCAGTCCGGCCAGGATGCGAAAGGCCGCTTCTCTCTTCAACCCCTCTTTCTCCAGCAAAGCTTTAGCCTGGGAATCAACTTCGAGGATTCCTAATAAAAGATGCTCGCAGGAGATGAATTCATCTTTGTTGGCGGCGGCGATCTTGCCGGCCCTTTCCAAGATTCGCATTATCTCGTCCGAGAGGTAGAGCTGTCCGACGCCGGCATTGCTGAAAATCTTCGGCAACTTGTCCAGTTCGTCTTCCACCTCGCGCGCCAAATCATCCGGGTTTATCTTGGCGCGCAGCAAAAGCGGGCGCACTAAGGATGTCTGATCGTCGATTAGAGCATAGAGGAGATGAAGCGCGCGAAACTCTCCATGGTTGCGGGCCGAAGCCAGTTCCTGGGCGTTTTGCAGAGCCTCTTGGGCCTTAATAGTAAAGCGGTTGAATTGGTTCATTTGGTTTTAAGGATTATAACTCGCCGCGGATAAATCGTGGATAGCTCCGCGGAGGATAGCCTAAAATACTACGAATTAGGGAACTGCGCAAGGGTCGCTTTTATCGTCAAAGTCTGCGATCCGCGGAGCACCGTTAGCGTAACGGTATCGCCAACCTTATGCTGGTTAATGAGCGCGCTTAAAGTGTTGTTTTGATCAACGTTAACTCCGTTAACGCTAAGGATAATATCTCCGGATTGCAAACCGGCCTTGGCCGCCGGAGATCCCGGTATGACGGCCGGCTGGCCGGTGCCGCCTTGGATCAAGGCTCCGTAATCAACGGATAAGCTGTCTTGGGAGGCTATCGAGGAGTCGATAGTGATATAGCTGACTCCCAAGTAGGGCATGGCGATAGTCCCGCCGTTCTCAACCTGCGTGATGTCTTTTTTCGTATTGTTGATCGGAATGGCGAATCCGATGTTCTGCGCGCCGGAGACGACTGCGGTGTCGATGCCGATGACCTGCCCGCGCAAATTCAACAGCGGCCCGCCGGAGTTTCCGGGGTTGATCGCGGCGTCCGTCTGAATGACACCATTGATTGTTTCGCTGCCGTAAAGGGCGCCGTTGGCGGTGATGTCGCGGGAAAGTCCGGAAACCACGCCGACCGAAACTGTATTGCTGAACTGGCCCAGGGCGTTGCCGATGGCAATGGCTGTCTGTCCAAGTTCGAGAGTGCTGGAGTCTCCCAGCGTCAGGGTCGGTAAGCCAGTGGCGTTTATTTTAATCAAAGCGATGTCCTGTTGGGGGTCGCGCGCCAAGACGGTGGCGTTGTACTTCTTCCCGTTATTAAGAATCACCGTGTACTGCGCGGTCGCGTCGGCAACCACATGCTTGTTGGTAAGTATTAATCCGTCGGGAGAAATGATGAAGCCGCTTCCCGCGCCGGTTTCCTGCAGCTGCGTGCCTTTCTGACAGGGAACGGTGTAGTTGAAGGACTGGCCGAAAAATTGCTGGAATTGCGGGGGCAGATTAGTGAAGGGGTTGGTGGCCGGACACTGTTCGATGATCGGCACATCTTTAGAGATGATGATTGAAACCACGGCCGGAGTGGCCTGCTTGACTGCATCGACGATCTGCTGCTCGTAGCTGGAGGCGGGAGCGTAGGGAGCCGCCGGCGCCTGGGCAATACCGGCCGTAGAGGTTGTGGTCGAAGACTGGGTAAAGTGCGAGGTCAAGCCGTTCAGCAGGTTGCTCCAAAAGCTGGCCTGCGCCTGCGGAGAGTTAATAAGCGTCCCCGCTGTTACGCCCAAGAAAGCGGCGGCGAGGACGATGGCAAACATTTTTCTGTTATTCATGTTGTTCATTGTTGTTTGATAATTTCTATGAAGACCGTTGGCGCTTTTTTATTATCTTTATAATTGTCTCCGCCGCGGTGTCAATCTCTTTCTTTGTTGTGTTTCGTCCAAGAGTCAGGCGCAAACTGCTGAGCGCTCTGGAGCGGTCGCCACTCATAGCCAGTATGACGTGCGACGGAGTCGTAGCCCGGCTCTGGCAAGCCGATCCGGTTGAGACTGCCAGGCCGGCTGAGGCAAAGGCTATAAGCAAGCTTTCCGCCAGCTGGCCGGGGAAGCAAAGGTTGAGGTTGTTAGGCAGGCGAATCCCGGAATCAAGCGAAGGGCCGTTTAATGAAACTTCTGTTTCCGCGCTCAGCCTCCGGTAAAAATAATCGCGTAATTTTCCTATGCGTTCCGCTTCGCGCTCCCGCAGCCTCTCGGTTTTGGCGACGGCGTTGGCCAGGCCGATTACGCCGGGAATATTCTCGGTTCCCGACCGCAAACCGAACTCCTGGCCGCCGCCGGTGATGATTGGATCAAGGCCAGCTGTTTGCGCCCGGAAATAAAGCGCGCCGGCTCCCTTAGGACCATAAATCTTGTGAGATGAAATTGTCATTAAGTCGGCCTCTAGATCCGGCGCCCGGCAGGGCAGGTACTGGAAAGCCTGGACGACATCGGTATGAAACAACGGGTAAACACTGCCCTCCTCCCTGAATTCGCGCACCAGGCGTCCTATCTCTCTTATTGGCTGAATGGTTCCGACCTCGTTATTGGCGCACATTACCGAGATGAGCGCGGTGTCTCGGCTGAGGTGGGGCTTGATGCTCGACGGATCGACTGAACCTTCGGAGTTTACCGGAAGCAGTACCAGCTCGGCCTCCCCCTCCCGCGCCAGATCGCGCGCGGTTTCGATCACCGACTCGTGCTCGACGACCGAGACGACGATTTTCGGCTTGCGCAGGCCGTGCTTGCTGCGGGCTTTTTTCACGACGCCGCGCAAAGCGAGGTTGTTGGCTTCGGTGGCCGAACCGGTAAAGATCACTTCCCGGAAGTCGGCGCCCAAGGCGGCGGCCACCGTCGACCGAGAGCGATCGAGCGCCGCCGCCGCCTCTTGCCCGTAAGAGTGGAGAGAGCCGGCATTGCCGAACTCACCAGCGAGGTACGGTCGCATTGCCATTTCCGCCTCGCGATCCAAGGGCGTCGTAGCCGCGTAATCGAGATAAATCTTCATTGATAAAAGATTAAGGCGAAAAAATAAAAACGCAAAGCGAAAAGCGCAAAAGGCAAAATAACGAAAATCCGAAATCCTAAATTAGAAAGTCGAAACAAATTCGAAATTACAAATTTTAAATCACAAACCCGGACGTGTTTCGTATTTATGATTTGTTATTTGTGATTTGTTTAGGATTTAGAATTTCGAATTTGGCCAATTACTGGCTGTTATTTTGCGCTTTTAGCTTTTAGTTTTGCGCTTATTTCTGCGCTTTTAGCTTTGCGTTTTTAAAACAGAGCATTCTTCTCTTCAGGTTCGCAGAGAGTAAGCTCAACCTTGGTGGTCTTCTCCCCCAATCGATCCGGAACCAGCAAATATCCTTGCTTCTTTATCAATTCGTATAGATCCCGAGTCAAAGCCACGTCCTGTAAACAATATTTTTCCAGCGATTCCCAATCTTTGTTCGCATAATAACGGATCGCATCCAGGCCGTGGCCGGATTTCTCCGCGCCTAGGTTAACCTTAGCTAAGGCATCCAGGCCGACGCGGTTGCCGTATACTTCTTCCACC
>JAJZPD010000042.1 GCA_021811305.1 bacterium | reverse complement strand
CTTGATTTTCAGCTTCTTTCCGTTCTTATCATACCCCTGAAGAACGACTCGGTCGGGCCTTTTTACTTCGTCGTAGACGCCCGGGATACTGAGACATCCTTCCTCCAAGACCTCCGTCTCTTTCGAGGATTTTGCGATCTCAGGATTAAATACGGCATAAAACTTGCCGTCGACCTGAGCGACGAACATCTGGTAATCCAAGCCGACTTGATTGGCGGCCAGGCCGATGCCGTCGGACTTTTCCATTATGGCGCGCATCTCCTTAATAAGCTCCCTTATCTCTTCGCGCGAGTGCAGGGAGAAGTCAAAAAGCTTAGTTGTCTGCCGGAGGAACTTCTCCTCGCTCTTTTCGCTGATCGTTATGATTTTCATATTTCTTCGCTTGGCCGAGTTTTTGAACCAGCCTCATAAAATACGCTCCTTTGTTCTGTATGCCCCGCCTTTCAGCTACGGATTTGGCCAATTCTATCAGGTCCCCGCCTCTTTTTTCCTTGGCTAATTTTATATACAGCGACTTATGCTGCTCGTCGCCGAGGATCTGGGCGACCGTCAGGCCGATAAGCTGATGAGAGGAATACACCCGCGACTTCCTGGCTCTTTCCCTAAGAAGTTCTAGGTAATCCATTGGTGTTGAAATGATATCACGTTTTCGGTAAAATGGAACCCATGAAACGCCGCTTATCCGCTAGGACCAAAAAGATTCTGAACAACGCGCTCCTAGTCTTTTTAGCGGCGGTTATCGTATCCGGGCTTGGCGGCGGAGGATATTATCTAGGCTACCGCTCAGGGATAAAATCCAGCAAGAATATCGTCGTTACCGGTGTGGCCGGCGTGGGAACTCCAAGCAACGTTAATGCCAACTTCAACGTTTTTTGGCAGGTCTGGGACGTTCTAAAACACGATTATTTAAACGCTAACAAGCTCAGCAGCCAGGCGATGGTTTACGGAGCGATCACCGG
Source organism: bacterium (assembly GCA_021811305.1). GTDB lineage: Bacteria > Patescibacteriota > Minisyncoccia > UBA6257 > Colwellbacteraceae > JACWAO01. Next base: position 2,062 of record JAJZPD010000042.1, on the reverse strand, counting down.
ACTGACCGACTCTCTAAACGATCCCTATACCGTCTTCTTCCCGCCGGCCGATTCCACCCAGTTCACCGAAGACGTGAACGGCAATTTCGGCGGAATTGGAGCGGAAATCGATCTTAAGAATAATCAATTGGTGGTTCTCTCTCCGTTGAAGGGCACTCCGGCCGAATCTGCCGGCTTGCGAGCCAACGACGCTATATTATCCATTAACGGGCAGTCCACCCAGAATATGAATCTGCAGGACGCGGTCAATCTTATCCGCGGCAAGATCGGAACGGTGGTTACGCTGTCGATTATGCGCCAAGGATGGAGCCAGCCCCAGATCTTTAAGATAACTCGCGCCAATATCCAAGTTCCGACGGTGGACTGGAGCATTAAGGACGGCAACATCCTCGACCTTCAGCTTTACAGTTTCAACCAGAACACTGAGGCGGACTTCGCGAATGCGGTCAGCCAGGGAATAAAGGACGGAGCGAAAGGAATGATACTCGATCTGCGCAACAATCCCGGCGGGTACCTGAATGTGGCCGTTGACCTCGCCGGATACTTTGTTCCGGCCAACTCTCCGGTGGTCATCGAGGAAAACGCCCAGGGTCAGGAGCAGATTGTTAGAGCGGGAGTCAATCAATCGCTCCTAAATATGCCTGTCGTCGTTCTTATCAACGGCGGTTCGGCCTCGGCTTCGGAAATATTATCCGGTGCGTTGCGCGACGACCGTGGAACCTTGCTGGTAGGGGAGAAAAGTTTCGGCAAGGGAACCGTTCAAGAAATCTTCCCGCTGAGCGATGGCTCCTCGATTAAGGTGACTATAGCAAAATGGCTGACCCCCAACGGCACCTGGGTCAATGGCCAAGGGCTGACTCCGGATTACGCCGTGCCGATAACCGACGCCCAGCTGGCGGCCCACCAGGACCCGCAGCTCGCCAAAGCCATCCAGCTTTTGCAGGTGGAGATGAAATAAGCGCAAAAGGAAGCGCAAAGCGAAAAACACTTATTAGGGACTGGGGGCTAGGGGTTGGGGGTTAGGGACTGCAAATGATGGATGGCGGACTAAACCCTAATCCCCAGTCCCTAATCCCTACTTTAACTTTTGCGTTTTTAGCTTTACTCTTCTGTATTTTGCCTTTTGCGCTTTTCGCTTTAAACTTTCATTATGCAGGTTGTTTTATTGAAAGACGTTAAGGGCGTGGGGAGGAAGAACGAGGTCAGGAACGTGGCGGACGGCTACGCCAAAAACTTTCTCTTTCCGAAGGGGTTGGCAAAAGAAGCTAGTAAAGGCGCCTTAAGCGAGATTCAATCGCTGCTTCAAGCCAACCAAAGCCGGGCCGCCGAATACGAGCGAATAGTTCGCGAAATCGGAGAACGAACCGGGGACAAGCCGATTCAGCTTCACATCAAGGCGGGAGACAGGGGAGAGGTCTTCGGGTCTGTGACCAAGATCCAGATCATGGATAAATTGGAGTCGGAAATGAAGCTGGACAAGAGAATATCCGCCGAAGCGGACATTAAATTGGAGAAGCCCATACGCGAGCTGGGACGGCACCGCGTTCCGTTTAGAATCGGGCAGGCAAAAGGGGAGGTGGAGATAGAAGTCATAAAAGAAGAGCAAAGCAAAGCGCAAAAGTTAAAGTAGGGATTAGGTACTGGGGATTAGGGTTTAGTCCGCCATCCATCATTCGCAGTCCCTACCCCCTAACTCCTAACCCCTAGTCCCTAGTCGTTGTTTTTCGCTTTTAGCTTTGAGTTTTGCGCTTTAACTTACTCCTCGTTTTTGATCACCGAAACGACGGCGGCCTTCCTCTTTTGGCCGTTAAAACAAGTCTTATTTTTAGAAGAGAACTTAACCTGGCCGTTAATCGCGGAATAAAGCGTGTCATCGCCGCCGCGGCGAACGTTGCCGCCAGCCAGATACTTAGATCCTCTCTGGCGGATGATTATTTCGCCGGCGCCGATCTTCTGGCCGTCGTAGACCTTAACGCCAAGCCGCTTCGACTCGGAATCTCTGCCTAATTTAGTTGAACCACCGGCTTTTGTATGTGCCATAGCGTTTTGTTAGAATGTTATT
>JAJZPD010000041.1 GCA_021811305.1 bacterium | reverse complement strand
TCTCGCCTCGGAGATATGGCGCTACCAGAAGAAGCTCTCCGGACCGCTATTAGACCGCATCGATATCCAGATAACCGTCCCCCGCCTCAAGCTGGAAAGCATCCTCCAGCCGGCCTCGGGTTCGGCGGGACTGCGCGCAAAAATCCAGGCAGCGCGCGATCGGCAAAGAGAAAGGTTTAAAAAACTCAGCCTGCCATTCCTGACCAATTCGGAGATGAGCTCGAAGGCGTGCGAGAGGATAATCACGCTCGACCAAAAAGCTTTATCTTTTTTAAAGTCTGTCTTCGACCAGTCGCTCCTGGGCGCGCGCGGCTATTTTCGTTTGCTTAAGACCGCCCGCACCATCGCCGACCTCGAAGGAAAGGAAGGGGTGAGCGAGGACGAGCTGGCCGAGGCATATCACCTGCGGTTGAGGGAAGAATAAAGAAACGCAAAGCTAAAAACTAAAAGCGAAAAACAAAAACGGCTCAAAATTAGAAGCGGAAAGCAAAAAACGCCAACCGGTCGTTAGTCGCCGGTTCTTTTACATTTTGCGCTTTTAGTTTTGCGCTTCCTTGTTTGCGCTAGCAAAACAAAATTAAATAGCCCGACTTTTGGTTGATTCGGAAAATTAAATTTAGAACTTAGAATTTATTTCCCTTGGCTCTGCAGGTTACGCAGCATGCTTACGGGTATGTTGAACCTGTAAGCGATTGCCTGGAGGATGGAATTCGTTCCCGAGCCGGAGGAAGCTCCGGCATTAAAGCCGGCGCCCATATGAATTGCTCTCCCGGAAGGGTTGGAAAAATTAACCAGCGAGCCGCCGTCGATATTGGCTAGCGCCAGGTATGAATAAGGGTCGAGCGGAGAATTAAGCGCTCCGTTAGCGTTAACCAGAGCTCCGTTTTCTATGTCCGCCACGACCGGAGTAATCGCCGGCTGAGCCGCTACTGCGGGTTTTACCGCTGGACGGGCGGCAAACACTCCTGCCACCGTAAGGAAAATGGCCAGGCCGACAGGGAATAAGGGGACATTAAGCCAGGGCCTAGCGCTCCGCCCGGCAAAATCTAGCCAACTTCTTAAGTTTTGCGGTATTGTACTAATGTTCTAAATGATACCAGGAAAAGGAGAAATCAAGCAAGACGGGTCGGGAATCGGCTTGAACCCCGACCAAATAGAAGCGGTCCGGCACGGCGAGGGGCCGCTTTTAATCGCGGCCGGAGCTGGAAGCGGAAAGACCCGGACCCTTACCGAGAGGCTTATTCATCTTATGGAGTCCGGAGTGCCGGGCGAAAGGATCGTCGCCATCACCTTCACCAACAAGGCCGCCCAAGAGCTGAAAAAGCGGGTGCTCCTCAGGCTGCCGCGGCGCGGGGAAGAGGAAATGCCTTTCTTGGGAACCTTCCACTCCTTCGGCGCCAAGATTCTACGTGAGGAGTCCGCCTCTTTCGGCCGGTCGCGAGGCTATTCCATCTTCGACGAAGATGATTCGAAGAAACTGGTAAAGAATATTATCAAGGCGCTTAATTTTCCCCAGGATAAGTATCCGGCGGCGAAGGTCCGGCGCGACATCTCCGATGTTAAAAATGAACTGACCCCGCTCGATGAACTGAAAATCGAAACCCGGAGAGTTTTCGAGGAGTATGAATCGTCTCTGGAGAAGCAGAACGCCTTCGACTTCGACGACCTCATCGAAAAGCCGGTCCTACTCTTCTCCCGCAACCGACTTATCCTGCGAAAATACCAGGACCGTTTCGATTACATCTTGGTCGACGAGTTCCAGGACGTAAACGCCTGCCAGTATCTTTTGATCAAGCTGCTGGCCGAGAGGCATAAGAATCTGAACGTGGTCGGAGACGACAACCAGTCGATCTTCAAGTTCCGCGGAGCGGACTTCCGCAACTTCTTAAGCTTCGAGAAGGACTGGCCGGGAGCGAAGATAATCAATCTCGGACAGAACTACCGCTCGAGCGGCAATATCGTCTCCGCCTCGGCGGCGGTCATCGAGAACAACAAGCTGCGCCGGAAGAAGGAGCTGTGGACCGGCAATCCGCCGGGCGCGCCGATACGGATCATAAGCGCCTATGGCGCGAATGAAGAAGCACAAATCATCGCCGACGAGCTTTCCAAACAGAGGGGCCGGGACACGGCCATTCTCTACCGGACCAACGCCCAGTCGCGAGCCTTAGAACAGGCGTTCAACTTCTCCTCGCTCCCTTACGAGATCTACGGCGGACTGAAATTCTATGAGCGCAAGGAGATTAAAGACATCGTGGCCGGCCTGCGCTACGCGGTTAACCCGCGTGACGCGATCGGCTTGGAAAGATTGGATAAAAGCCTGCGCAAGGCGCAATTCCGCTCCTTGAAGGAAGGGCTTCCGGGTGCGGCTGAAAATATGAGCGCGGTGGAATTAATCGGCTTTTTCTTGAAAACCGCCGACTACCAGAACCTGCTGAAAACCAAGTTCGACAACTACGAGGAGCGCATGGAAAACATAGCCGAACTCATCAATTTTGCCTCGGAATTCGCCAACCCGACCGAGTTCATCGAGAGGATCTCGCTTCTGGAATCAGCCGACCTGGCGTCCGGAAAAAATTCGGCCGCCAAACTAGCCTCGCCGATAAAGATGATGACCATTCACCTCGCCAAAGGGCTGGAGTTCGATCAGGTCTATGTCGTCGGAACAACCGAGGGGTTATTGCCGCACGAGCGCTCGCTCTACTCCCCGGAAGAGATCGAAGAGGAGAGAAGGCTGATGTACGTGGCGATGACCAGAGCTAGGGAGAAGTTAACCATCAGCTTTTACGGACTTCCCTCGCGCTTCCTTTATGAGATCCCCGACAAACTGCTTTCCGCCGAGGACCTGCCGACCATCGACGAGGACGGGATAATAGTTAAATAAAAGTGCAAAGCGAAAAACTAAAACGAAAAACACTTACTAGGGACTAGAGGTTAGGGGTTAGGGGTTAGGGGTTAGGGGTTAGGGACTGCGAATGATGGATGGCGGACTAAACCCTAATCCCCAGTACCTAATCCCTACTTTAACTT
>JAJZPD010000009.1 GCA_021811305.1 bacterium | reverse complement strand
ATCTAAAACTGCCAACGGTAGTTGAAATTCTAAAAGACAAGGAAGAGTCATCGCTATTCGGATCGTACGTGGGCGCGCACGTTGAGAACGGCGCTGAATTGGCGAAGAAATTGGCTTCCGGAGAGACGCTTAGTTCCGAAGAGCTGCTTGCTTTAAGCGACGCTAGAAATGGATTCTTTGAAAGAATGGAAGCCGCTTCCAATCTTAAAGAGATGCTCGGAGGTCAAGAGCTTCAAACTATTATTGGCAGCAACGAATATTTACAGCGACTGGCTGAAGGGGTGGGAGTAGAAGCTTTGCGCGATGCGGTGGAGAGACAGCTTTCATTAATGGCCGTCTCGGGCGATAGTTCCTTTGAAAGGTTGACGACAAGCTTAAATAAGTTAGAGGCAACGCGCTCTAGGATGAAGGAGGTCGATGGTAAAATAGGGGAATTTATTTCGCGGTATGGGATCAGCGAGGACAGCATGAGTAAGATCTTGGCAAATCTTCCAGAAAATCCTTCGGCTGAACAGGTCGCCGCAGCCGTACGAGGAGAGATTGGATTTTTCCGAAGGCTTCGCTCGAAGAATAGTCAGGAAAGCGTTGTCGCGCAAATTAAGGAAATGGAGAAGCAGGGAGTAGTAATTTCTCCCACGGAACTGGAGTCGTTAACTAAAAGATTAGATGACAATTTTGGATCGACCGGCCGGCTACTTAACTCTGTGATTAAGGGCAATGAAGAGATTCGAGGTCATTTAACGAGGGCCTTGAGGTCCGAAGAGGAGCCGGAGGAGGAGAGGAACGATACTCCTTTCCAGGAAGTTGTTGGTTTTTCCAGCAGTGCAGACAAAACTAAAAAGGAAATAGAAAAGAGTTACGAGGAATTCGTAGAAGCTAACGATGAGAAACCAGAAGAAGAACGCATTCCGGCAGACCAAGTGGAGTCTAAGTTCCTTGAAGAATATATGGGGAAGAATAAAAAGAGCGGATTTTGGGGAGAAATTTTCAATATCTTCTTGGACAGCCTAATAAAAGAGGTTGTTAAATAGTAAATAATAGACAACACCCAACATGGATAAATACTCTTCTATCCCAAGCGAGGTTAAGAATAAGTTGTTAGATTTAGTAAAGACCGGCGATGAAAAGCGCGTGCGCGATTTTGTAATCGAGCATATTAAAGAGTTCCCGGAAGACGTAAGAGATTCTTTGATCTTTGGTTTTTTCTCCGAGGCGGTGCAAGACAGCGGCGAAAACGCCGAGGCTTTAATGAAATTTAAAGAGGAAGGATTGTCTGCATTGATGGATCTAGCGCGTGCGAAGGAGGATTTAAAAAAGATCGCTCGTTCGTAAAACGTCTGAATAAGTGGCTAGCGAATTATCCGCATTAAGAAAAGAAATAGCGAAGCTGCGCCTCTTGGTCTACAAGGATCCGCTGACCGGCGTTTACAACCGCCGCGGATTTATCGAAGAGGTGCAGAAAATCCTAGCCGCCGTCGAGCGCGGACGCGCGCACGGCCGGTCCAAGGCTAAGTTTAGCCTGACCGCCTTGTGCCTGGTGATGTTGGATATCGATAATTTTAAAAAACTGAACGACACTTACGGCCACGATGCAGGAGACGCGGCCCTAAAGGACGTGGCCCAAACTTTAGCCGATGGCGTTCGGCAAAGCGACTTCGTCGGTCGGTGGGGAGGAGAGGAGTTTGTTATCGCCTTACTCGGGGCTAACGAGAAAGACGGAGCGCTGGTGGCGGAAAATTTACGCCGAGCCGTTGCGGACAAAAAGCTCGCTTTTAAGAAGAAAAAAATACCCTTGTCAGCCAGCTTTGGCGTCACCGAATTTCGATTAAAAGACGACCTTGGCAAACTCATCGATCGGGCGGACAAGGCGATGTACGTCGCCAAGAAAGGGGGCAAAAACCAGGTTGTAAAATTCAGCGATATCCCTTAGTCTTCTATTTGTTTGGAGAGGTCGCATAGAGGCCTAGTGCGCGCGCTTGGAAAGCGCGTATACCGCAAGGTATCGAGGGTTCGAATCCCTCCCTCTCCGCTTTCGCTTCACTAAAACTTTCAACGCGGAGCACTTCCATCGAGACAAGTTTTTTAAGAATTATCCACCGTTGCAGTTTCATTGTTATAGTTCATAATTAAAGCAATGGATCACATTAGGCGTTGGATAAGCGCGATAGTCCTTTTCCTGCTCGCCGTCGTCTGGGTTTTTTCGATAAAAGTTTCCATTTCTGATTTCTTAGTCGGAGATCATTACGGCTGGAACACTTTCGCCTGGTGGCTGGTGCTTTTGGTTTTTTTGTCAGCCGTCTTGATTTTGCTGCTGTGGCCCAAAAATCCCCAGTCGGAAATAAAAAGAACGCTGATCTCCTCCCTTATAGCCACAATCGCAGTCATCTTCTGGGTTATCGGGCCCCTGCAGTCGGCTTTTGCGCTCCATCTAACCAGCCGACAGATAAGCTTCGCCGCGCTGGAGTATTTTTTGGAAGTGGCCGCGCTTGGCGGGGTATTCATATTCGTCGCTCTCCGCTGGTTTCGCGAGTTCGACCTTTTCTTAAAGGATTACTCTTCCAATATTTCTACCATCACCAAAGATCGGATTAAGAGCGTATCCAACTCTATTTCATACTACCCCTTGAGGATAAGCCTGCTAGGATTCTTTATCAGCTTCGGCGGATATCTGCTGGGAGACGCTATGCTGGTTGTCTTTGCCGGCGCGAACCGTAACCAGGCGATAAAGGATCTGCTGGTGGCTTTAGCGATGTCCCCGATAGCTTTTTTGACTCTTTATAATTTCGGCCACTGGGTTCTGCAGAAAGTGAACGGAGTACTTGCCAGTTTCGGAGATATTCTCGAGCCCAAGACAATTCTTCCGCTGAAGATAAAAATAATGTTTTTGGGATTCAGCTCGATCATTTTAGGAGTTGTTCTATACGCGCCACTGGTCTGGAATTTCATCGAGGGGCATCTGCCGCCCGGAATATTTTATTTGGGCCTCGCGATAACTTCGCTTGAAGTCGCCTTGATTGTTTATGTTTCCAGCCTGACTTTCTCCGCCGATTTGACTGAGTCATTGTCCGAATTAAAAAGGGGATTAGAGGTCCTGCAGTCGGACGATAAAAACTACCGGATAAACATCAAAACCGGAGATGAGATAGAGGAGGCTGCTTACGCTTTTAACCGGGCGGCAGAAAGTCTGAGTAAGCATAGCTAACGTACGCGGCTTGACAATTTTCCGCTTAAGGCGTATTTATTGTTCATCCTGTACCTGTGGGAGGAATCGCCGTGCAGCCGTTTAGAGTCGTTAGTAAGAACGACGGCCTACTCATCCGCGATGTCTACGTCGATGAAGGAGACGTCGTCCTCTCTCAAGACGTAAATGCTTTTATTCGCAGAGCCCGATCACCAAGGTGGTGCTCGGCTCGGCCGGAGTAGGCGCCGGCGTTCTGTTTAAGGGGCTAGCCAACTTTGCGCTGGTCATGGGCCTCGAAATGTCGGCGCCAATGGCGATTCCCATCGCTTTTACCGTCGGCGGCGTCGCCTTCATTGTGTGGGGAATCCTCTCCCCGTTGGAAGAAAAGCCAAAGTAAAAATATCGCCCCGTCTTTCTTCGGAAAGGCGGGGCACTTTTTTATAACAAAAAATCCCCGGCGGATGTCCGTCGGGGATCGGGTTTGGGTGCAGTTTATGGCTTTCTCTCAATTGCTAGCGTCGTTGTCGGCCGCGGATACTCTGGGTATCTGCCGTAGGAGACGCCACTATCGGTTTCACAGACCTTAACCACTTTGCCGTCTTTGGTGAGGTCTCGACAGTTTCTCCAATGACCGGATTCCAGAAGTGGCCTGCTGAAGGAAGAGCGGTAGAGAAGATGTTCGATTGTGGCGTCGATGGCGTTCATCGCCCGATACCCTTCTGGTAGGAGCGCGAGCTGCTCCTCATAACTTTTGTTCGCGAAGGCCGAGATGGGCGTAATTGGTATCAGGTGCCAGGAGAGCGAGGAAGTTATAGTGGTAAACTCCTCGTTCTCTTTCATATGTCAAGCCTCGTTGTCCGAACGCGCGAACCGCTTTGGGAAGAGTTCGGTTAGCGAGCGGATCGACTCGGAAACACTTAAGAAAAGTAGATGGGTCTGGCTGACTGATTTGTCAGGAAAGAACGGGCAGGGCGAGGTGAGAATCTCGTCTCCCCACGGAATTTCCGGCAACAGGTTTAGCTCTTCTTCGGTAAGAAGCCGGCCGAGCTTTGTCCATTCGCGCGCGCCGCAAAAGCGCCCCGCCATTGTTAAGCGAATCATCGACAACTCCTTCCGAGCCGACTCTAAACGCGACTCAGTCATCATACGTATCCTCCTCTTTCTAGCTTAGTGAGAGAAGACGGGTATTCGAAGAGCTAGTCGGACCGGCCCTTGAAATAACCGCCTTAAAACAACAAGGAACAACGAAACGATTCTATATATTCGTCAATAGTATGTCAAGACTTAAGAAAACAAGCTATTCCAAGTGAATATCGCTGGAAAACTCCCGCAGCTTCTCGCGCAGCCGCGGATACTCTCTAAGTCCCGGACTGGAGCGCAGGACTTCTTCCGCCGCTTCCCGGGTCGCTTTGACCAACTCCAGGTTGTTTAACGAGCGCATTGCGACATCAGGCATTCCGGCCTGCTCCTGTCCCAGAAACTCGCCGGGGCCGCGCAGCTTAAGATCCTCCTCCGCCAGCTCGAAGCCGTTTTTAGCCGTAAGGAGAGAATTAAGTCTGAGATAACCCGATCGGGATCCGGACTCGGAGAACAGGAAGCAAAACGACTGGTGTTCGCCGCGGCCGACTCGGCCCCGGAACTGATAAAGCTGAGATAGCCCGAACCTGTCCGCCCCCTCGATCATCATAATTGTCGCATTCGGAACGTCGACGCCGACCTCGACTACCGAGGTGGAGACCAATACGCCGATTTCCCCGGCAGAGAATTTCTTCATAACCTCTTCCTTTTCTTTTGCGGTCATCTTCCCGTGCAGCATTCCGACAGCGAGATCGGGAAAGATGCGCTTGGATAGTTTATCAAACTCCTCTTTAACCGATTTTATTTCCAGGTTTTTTTCCTCTTCCTTCGTCAGAAGATATTCGTTTTCGGCCTCGCTTGGTTCGATGCGCGGACAGATGACGAACGCCTGCCGTCCCCGCTGAATTTGGCCCTTAATAAAGCCATAAGCCTTATTGCGATTCTCCGGCGCGACGATTTTCGTGATTATCTCTTTTCTTCCTTTTGGCAGTTCCGGAATGAGTGAGACATCGAGATCGCCGAAGACGGTCATCATCAGCGTCCGGGGAATAGGCGTGGCGGACATGCTTAAGAAGTGGGGGATGGCTCCGGGCCTGGCGCCGGTAAGCGCGGCCCTCTGGGCCACGCCGAAACGGTGCTGCTCGTCGACGATTATAAATCCCAAGTCGGCGAACTTAACCGAACTCTGGATCAAGGCGTGGGTGCCGACAATTATTTTCAGCCGGTTTGCGGCCAATTCTTTGAGAACTTCCGGCTTGGAAAACGCCGATTCCAATCCTTCGCCGTAACTCGCGCGCGCCTCTTTGGAGATTAGTAGTCCGATGCCGATTCCCGAGTCGCCGAAGAATTTCAAGAGAGTCCGGTAGTGCTGTCTGGCTAGTATTTCGGTCGGAGCCATGAGTGCGACCTGGTAGTCTTCTTCGGAAGCACAAACCGCGGCCAGGCCGGCGACGATGGTTTTTCCCGAGCCGACATCTCCCTGTAGAAGTCGGTTCATCGGATGCCTCGCCGATAAGTCCGATGTTATTTCGTCGAGTGCCTTATTTTGGGAAGCGGTCAGTTCGAACGGCAGCCCTTTGATCAATTCTTTCAACCGGCCGCCGTTTACCTTGATTTGCGGCGCCTTCTGCTTCAAAAGAGTCGAGCGCAGGTTGATGTTGTTGAGCTGCAGAAGAAAGAGATCTTCGAAAGCGAAGCGCCTCCTGGCGCTTTCCGCTTCCGAAAGTTTTGTTGGAAAATGAATGGATTTAAGGGCCTGGTTAATTTCCGGCAAGCGGTTGACCTTTAGCGTTTCTTCCGGCAGGAATTCTTCCGCCGGCTCGGCGTTTTCCAGGATGGGCAAAGTTAAAAAACGCAGGCCCTTCGAGGTAAGGCCTTTTGTTTCCGGGTAGATCGGCACGAGGCGGCCGGTATGCTTGGTTTCTTGCAGCGCGTCAGCAAGCTCGTAGGCCGGATTGGAGAGATAAGGCTTGCCGTCGCGGACCGCAACTTTGCCGGCGAAGTTAGCGACCGTTTCGGGCTTTAGGATATTTTTAATATAGGGCTGATTGAACCAGATCGCCTTGATTGATCCGGAGTCGTCGGCAATCACGGCTTCAACGATGAGCATTCGGCGCCTCCACGCTTTTTTCACATTAATCTTTTCAACACGAGCGCGAATCGTCCGCGAATCGCCGGGCTTAAGCTCGGCGATTTTTGCCACGCTGCTCCAGTCTTCGTAACGGCTCGGGAAGTGCCAGAGGAGGTCGCGGACGGTGGTTATTCCGAGCTTCTTCAGCTTGGAGACGAAGCGGGGTCCGACGCCGTGCAGCTCGCCAAGGGGAGTGTCTAACGGAATTCTAGGCATTGCTTTTATACTATACCAAAAAGCCGAACTTAAAATGCAAAACAAGCGCTTTTTAAATTCTGCGCTTTGTTTTCATCCACAATACCTCGCTGCTTGCAGCGAGGATATACAGAAATAGCAGATGAAAACATCCTGAGCCGCGTCGAAGGATTGAAAATCCTGAGCTGCGTCGAAGGATTACTGTTTTGTCCACCCACCAGGACTTGAACCTGGAACCGTTTGCTTAAGAGGCAACTGCTCTGCCAATTGAGCTATGGGTGGAATAACCCTCTAATTATTATTACATTTTAGCCGCAATGGCAAGGCGGTAAAGCGAAAAACAACGACTAAGGACTAGGGGTTAGGGACTGCAAATAATGGATGGCGGACTAAACTCTAATCCCTACTTTAACTTTTGCGCTTTGCGCTAAATCCGAAGCACGAAATCCTAAATTCTAAGCAAATCACAAATTCTAAATCACAAATCGAAACACGGACGGGTTTGGAGTTTGTTATTTAGAATTTCGAATTCGTTTCGGATTTCGATATTAGGATTTAGGATTTTCGTTGTTTTGCGCTTTTAGTTTTTCGCTTTTTGTGCCCCCGCCAGGAATCTCACAAAATTCCTGCAAGGAATTTTCTAAAACCACTCGGTTTTAGTATTTCCTCCACGGGAACCATCCTGGTTCCCGACCCCTCCAGGGTTCGACTCCCGGCTGGAAAAATCGGGAATCCTGGAATAAATTCCAGGTTTCCCGCCTTGTGCCCCCGCCAGGAGTCGAACCCGGACTTCATGGTTCGAAGCCATGCGTGATATCCGTTTCACCACGGGGGCGCGTTAAAATAATAAATCCTAAATCCTAAATTCTAAACCCCGAACAGCGTGAAATCTGCGCCCACGAATAGGCTTTTCTTCGACTGCGCCTGAATCTAGGATATAATATCAGAAGCTTATAGCGCAATGAGATTCAAAGTTCCCGAGGGAGTTTACGACATAATAAAGAGTTTGGAAAAGGCCGGCTTCCAAGCTTTTCTTGTCGGCGGCTCGGTCCGTAACATCTTATTAAGCCGCCCGCCGAAAGACTGGGATGTGGCAACGGACGCCGAACCGAAGGAGATTCTAGGTCTTTTTCCGGATTCGGTTTACGAGAACGCTTTTGGGACGGTGGGCGTAAAAGTGCCGGCTTCGCTGGTAAGCGGGAGCAGCTCGGACGAGACAGCTATCGTCGAGGTGACGACCTTTCGCCGCGAAGGAAAGTACAGCGACTTGCGGCATCCGGACGAGGTGGTTTTTACTAAGGAGATCAGAGAGGACTTGGCGCGCCGCGATTTCACCGTTAACGCCATGGCGGCCGGTCTGGGCGAAAGAGAGGAGAACGGCGAAACGGAAATAAGTTTAGTCGACCCTTTCGGCGGACAGGTTGATCTGAAGGCGAGAACGATCCGAGCGGTCGGCGAGCCGAACCAAAGATTCCAGGAGGACGCCCTGCGGCTGATGCGCGCGGTTCGCTTCGCCTGCGAGCTTGATTTTTCCATAGAACCCAGAACGGCCTCTGCCATCAAAGACAATGCCGACCTGCTTGCGGCTATCGCCAAGGAAAGAATAAGGGACGAGCTGGTGAAGGTAATTTCCTCGCCGCGCGCGGTATGGGGAATAGAGAGGCTGGAAGAATTCGGCTTGCTGGAAAACATTCTTCCCGAGCTCCGTGACGGCATCGGCGTGGGGCAGAACAAACACCATATTTATACCGTTTGGGAACACAACCTGAAGGCTCTGCAGTACGCGGTGGGCAAGGACTACTCGCTAAAGGTGCGCTTAGCCTCCTTATTGCACGACGTTGGCAAGCCGAAGACCAAAGGAGGAGAAGGGCCGGACTCGACTTTCTACGGGCACGAGGTGGTCGGCGCCAGGATGGCGCGGAAGATGATGGAGAGATTGCATTTCAGCCGAGAGTTGACCGAGGAGGTGACTCATTTGGTTCGCTACCATCTCTTCTACTACAACGTCGGCGAAGTGAGCGAGGCGGGGGTGCGGCGCTTTATCCAGCGGGTTGGAGTGGAAAATATCGATGACTTGCTGAAGGTGCGGGAGGCCGATCGGATCGGGTCCGGCGTTCCCAAAGCCGTTCCTTATAAGCTGCGGCACCTTCAGTTTATGATCGAAAAGGTCAGGACCGATCCCGTTTCGCCCAAGATGCTGAAGATAAACGGCAGCCAGCTGATGGAGTCGCTCCACTTGGAGCCGGGGCCAAGAGTCGGGTATATTTTAGGAGTCCTCTTGGAAGAGGTTTTGGATGATCCGCAGAAAAACGATGAGGGGCGGCTGCGCCAGCGGGCGTTAGAACTGAACGAATTGAGCGACGAGGAGCTGAGGAAAATGGCTTCTTTGGCTAAGGAGAAGAAAAACGAGTTCGAATCCGGAGTGGAGGAGGAAATGAAGAAGAAGTTTTACGTGAAATAATCTATGAATTTAAGCATTTTCAAGGACGAGAGGATCTGGCGGGTCATCACCAACTTCTGGACGCTGATTTTTATAGCTTTCGTTATAGCGGATTTCATCAGCCGCAACGCTTATGATTTTCTAGTCGCTCCGATGAGCGTGATTTATATTGGAATACTTACGCTTTACGTCGGCACGAAAGAGTTCGATCGGTGGTACGAAATACACAACAGCCGCCACCCCGGAGAGATATTCGTTCTGCTATGGACAGTGGCCATTTTCAGCTTGATGCTTTTCTCATTCATCGACGGGGGAACGCGCAAGGTGTCTTCCGAAGTGATCGCGGTTTACATAATGGTGCTGTCGGTTTTCGCTCTGACCCAGAAGTCGAAAAGCTTACACCGCGAGAAGATGCGAAAGGCTGCAAGGAGAAAGATAGACAAGTAGCCGCCATCAGTTTATTATCTAGTCGATCGCTTAGCGGCGCTGTCGGGGTGTAGTATACCGGCAGTACATGCGTTTTAGGGTTGATGGCGCTGTCGGGGTGTAGTATACCGGCAGTACATGCGCTTCGGGTGCGTAAAGACCGAGTTCGATTCTCGGCACCCCGACAGCGCCATCAACGGGAATATCGCTTGCGATATTCACTAGAAAACCGCGTTGCTTATGAGGCAACGCGGTTTTGTAAAGACCGAGTTCGATTCTCGGCGCGCGAGCTTTGGTGTGCTATCATTTATGCATAGTCAAAGTCGATAAAAATTTTTATCAAAAATGAAAAATAAAATACTGCTTTATAGTTTGGTAGCGCTGCCGCTTTTAGCCGCACCGGCTTTCGCGCAGCGCAACTTCGGTCCCGGCCCGGCCGGGGTAGGGAACCGCGTGATGGGGCCGATGATCCCGGCGTCCAGCGGGACGACTACCTCTGTCCCTTCGTTTCCGGGGGAAAAAGGAAAAATATATAACGGCGGTCCGGCTGGGATGAAAAACCTAGCTCCGACCGGCACGCCGATTAGGGCTGGAGCAACGACGAGCAGGATTAATGTTACCGGCACGCCGGCCGGCGCAGGACCGAATTCGATTGCCTTGCAGCGGCGCAGCGCGGTGGCTAACGCTGTCCAGCAGATGCTGCAAGTCGCCGATCGCACCGGTGGAATAGGGCAGCAGATAAGGGTTATCGCCCAGAACCAGGAGCAGAACCAGACAAAGGCTGAAAATAACTTGACCCAAGTCCAAAGCCGCAACGCAGTTGTAAAGTTTCTGATTGGGCCGAACTATGGAGCGATTAATAGTGCGCAGAAGCTGATCCAACAAAACCAGCAGCAGATCCAGCAGCTGACGCAGCTGAAAAGCCAGGTTACCAGCCAATCCGATCAGCAGCAGCTGACGCAGCAGATTGGCGTTCTGGAGCAGGCCAACCAGCAGCTTAGCACCTCGCTACAGCAGGCATCTCAGGGATTCAGCTTATTTGGATGGCTGTTCAGGCTGATCAATAGATAAGGTTAATCCTATAAAAATGAGAAGGGTGCAGTTAGATACGGCCGATGAGGCAGGCGTGCCGCCCTTCGGGGTCTTCGGTCTTGACCGACAGAGAGTGTGAGAAGAAACGACCGCTGAGGGTATCGAGGTGGGGATTAAGGAGGCGGACTACGCCAAGTTCGCGCAGAGAGAACTCGACATACTTCGCCAGCAGGATTTCCCATCCCTCGGTAGACTCAACGACGGCGCCGGATTTTCTCCAACCGGGATCGACCAGCTGATCATGGATGTACTTTTCCTTGTTGCGGGGGAAAAAGTACCTGAGGCTATCGTCCTCGGCCAACCTTTCTCCATCGGACGCATTGCCGATAGTGGGACCAAGAATGGCGAGGATGCTTTTTGGATCGACGCCGAATGCTTTACAGACCAACCCGATTGCCTTGGGGATGATGACGCTGGCGTTGGCGCGCCCGGCGTGGATTATGCCCCAAAACAATCGGTGGACGATAAAGATCGGTGCGCAGTCTCCTGGCAGGAGGACTGGAAAGACTCCAGGTTCATTGGTGAACATGGCGTCACAAGTGATACTGTCTTCCAGAGCAAGGCTTCCTCGTCCGCCGTCGCTGGAGGTGACGAAGACGACATGCTCTTTCATCTCCGCCCCCATGTAGACGAAGTTGTTTAGTCCTAAGCCTAAGCAGTTCGCCAGGTACAGGCGATTTTCTAAAGCATTCCCTTGGAATCGGGGACTGTGGTTGCCGGCCTTCTTTGTGGTGATGACTATTTCGACTCCATTGACGTTCTGTCTGATGAACAGGTCGCTATCGATCACAGGAATCACCTCCTATAGGTCTAATGTGCAGATTTTTACCGCTGCGCGGTTAACCATTAATAAAACGCCATCAGCTTTTTGTCAAACAAATTTCCATCCACTGTCGTGTTCGCCCGGTTGGGGTTATAATGAGATCAAATGTTTATTAAAAACCTCGAGTCGTTGGCGAAAACGCCTCTTCGTCGAGACGCTCTCCTGGTAGCCGAAGCCGGATTAGAGGCTATAAGCCCAAAGAAATTCTTGCCCCGCGAGGTGCGGCTGGTCGGAGAACTCCTCCTCGTAAAGAAAGATAAAATAGATCTGCGAAAGTATCGGCGGATTTTTGTCATCGGAATCGGCAAGGCCGCACTTGATTCGGCGGAATATTTGGAAAAAATTCTTGGGCCGCGAGTGAGCGGAGGCGCGGTAATCGATACAAGAAGCAAGAAACTTAAGAGGATTAAAAGTTTTTTGGGAACACATCCTTTGCCGTCGGCGCAAAACGCCAGAGCGACGGAGGAGATAATGAAAATTGCCAAAAACGCTAAAAAGGGCGATTTGATTATCGCGATAATCTCCGGCGGGGGTTCGTCCCTGCTCTTCAGGCCGAAGGGCGGTTCGATTTCCTCGGCTCGTCGGGTTTTCTCGCGGCTTCTTAATAGCGGCGCTGACATCGAGGAGATGAACACGGTTCGCAAACACATTTCTGATGCGCATGGCGGAAATTTGGTGCGATTAGCCAACCCCGCTTCCGTATTGGGGCTGGTTTTTTCCGATGTCCCTTTCGACGATCCGAGTTTGGTCGCCTCCGGCCCGACTTTCTTGGATACGACGACCAAGAAAGACGCTCAGAAGGTTCTCTCTCGCTACGGTATAAACGACATCCGCCTCTCAGAAACCCCGAAAGATCGAAAAATTTTCTCCAAAACGAAAAACATTCTGCTTCTGCGTAACGCCGATGCCTTACACGCAATGGAGAGAAAGGCCCAATCCCTAGGATATCGAACCTTTGTCGGTCAAGGATTCGTGCGCGGCGAAGCGGCCGAGGTTGGTGAAGAACTGCTTCGCGGATTGAAGAACGACGGCGAGATGGTTTTGTACGGAGGGGAAACGCTTGTTTGCGTCACAAATAAAAAAGGCAAAGGCGGCAGAAATATGGACGTCGTTTTGGGCGGGTTGAAACATTTGAAGGAAGGTCAGGTGTTGCTTTCGATAGCCTCGGACGGAGTCGATAATATCGTCGATGCTGCTGGCGCCTTGGCCGACCGCGATACTTTGCGGAAAGCGACTAAAAGCGGGCTCGATCCGGGAGAGTTTCTCCTGAGTAACAACTCTTATTTGTTCTTCCGCCGGGCGGGTGGAGCGATCAAATGTGGAAAGACGGGAAGCAATGTTTCGGATCTAATGCTAGTCGCGCAGAAGAAATCGAAAAATAAAAGATAACAACAAAAAATGAAAAACATACTTTGGTTTGAGGAGGTGTCGATAAAAAACGTGCCCGAGGTCGGAGGGAAGAACGCATCTTTAGGAGAGATGTATGTCAGCCTTACCAAGGAGGGCGTGCGTATCCCGAACGGATTTGCTATCACATCCGGAGCTTACCAGGAATTTCTGCGAGCCAACGGATTGGATAAAAGGATCGCGGAATTATTAAAAGGTTTAAATGTAAAAAGCTTGACAGATTTGGAGAAAAGAGGAGCGGCTGTCCGTAAAGCGATCCTTGGCGCCTCTATACCGGAAGAAATGGCGGCGGAGATAAGCGAGGCGTATCACAAGCTTTCGGCCGAGTATAAAACTAAGAACACCGATGTCGCCGTGCGCTCTTCGGCCACGGCCGAGGATTTGCCGGGAGCTAGTTTTGCCGGACAGCAGGAGACTTACTTAAATGTGGTGGGGGAAAAGGAGTTGTTGTTGTCGGTTAAAAAATGCTTTGCCTCTCTCTTTACCAATCGCGCTATCTCTTACCGCGAGGATAAGGGATTTAGTCACCTTAAAACATATCTTTCGGTCGGGGTGCAAAAAATGGTTCGTTCCGATAAGGCATGCTCGGGGGTTGCTTTCACTCTTGATCCCGATACCGGTTTTCAAGGCGTGGTAGTCATTAACGGATCCTGGGGCTTGGGAGAAATGATTGTGCAGGGAGAGGTCGTGCCGGACGAGTTCCATATCGCCAAAGAGCCGTTCCGTAAGGGATTTCCGGCGATAATAATGAAAGAACTTGGTAGTAAAGAGAAGACGCTTATTTATGGCGACAAGGAACGGACCAGGCTGATTACAACTGCCGCTGCGAAAAGGAGCAAGTTCGTTTTAAGGGATAATGAAATACTGCAGCTGGCTGACTGGTGTCTGAAGATCGAGGAGCACTACAAGAAGCCGATGGACATCGAGTGGGCGAAAGACGGGGTGAGTGGAAAGCTTTTCATCGTTCAGGCCAGGCCGGAAACGGTCCACGGAGCCAAAGCGGTTGAGACACTGGAGAATTACGTAATGCGCTCTCCGGGAAAACTTCTGGTAAAAGGCGCGGCTATAGGATCGAAGATAGCCGAGGGCCCGGCTAAAGTAATTAAAAGCGCGAAGAATATCGGGCAGTTCAAAAAAGGCGAGGTGCTGGTGACGCGGATGACCGACCCCGACTGGGAGCCAATAATGAAGATCGCCTCGGCCATCGTGACCGACGAAGGCGGTCGCACTTGCTTTTCCGGGGAAACTAACATTTTAACGGATAAGGGATTTATTAACTTTAGCGAAGTTTATAAAAGAATCGCCGCCGGTGAAAAGTTTAATGTTCTTTCTTATGATTACGGAAGTAAATCGCCGAAGTGGAAAAAAGTGCTCAGCTCGCAAAAGAATAGGCTTAACGCGGTGAGAGTAAGCGTCTCCCAAACTGGCAATACAGCCAATAACACTATAGATGTAACGAGCGATCACAAGTTTTACACTTATGAGAACCGCCGGCTGATAAAAAAGCCGTTAAAGAACATCATAGAAGATGAAGAGGCTGTGTGTCTTGTGGAAAAAGTGCCGGAAGCCTATTCGAGATCGATCGACAATAAGTTGGCATACCTACTCGGTGCGCTGGCCACCGATGGAAACGTGTATTTAAGTCGAGGCGTTAGCGGTAATTTCCGGCGCGGACAAATAACTTTTACCCAGAAAGAGTCTCCGGAGAAGCAAAAACTTATTGCCGAGGTTAATTCCTATTTTGCCGAAATTTTTGGCAAAAGGATGACAGCTAGAGAAAAATTTGCTTCCTCTCAATTGCGAGGCAGGACCGTTGTTGGAACGGCGACTGACTTCAGGTGTTATAGTCTGGAAATTGCCCTGCAAGTAAAGAATTATCTAGACAGCTTGCCGATACTAGCTTTGTCTTTTAGCGAAGCCGCGGCGAAAAATTTTTTGGCCGGCGTCATAGACGGAGATGGATCGTTCTATAATAATCGACTACAAATATACGCCAGCAAGAAAAATGTTTTACAAGCTGTAGTGATAAGCTGCCTGCGACTAGGAATTGTGCCTCAGATTACTAGCAATAGAAACATTTACAATGTTCAGATTGTTGAAAAGATGGGAGAGATCTTATCTAATGTCAGGAAAACGAAACTTCTTGCGCGAGACAAGAAATTGGGTACGAAACTCTTCGCAGCGAAACAGGTAATGGGAGATGTTGTCTCGGATATCAACTATAAAGGCAGAATCAAACCATATGTCCAAAATAATTTATTGATTGACGCGAGGAAGATTAAGGACTACCTGCTCCCGCTAGCCGATGCCGATTTAAGGAAAGAGATTGAGGACGTTTTGAATTCTTCCTTAAGGATGCAGCGCGTTAAACTGGTTAGAACCTTGGGAAAGATAGACGTTTTTAACGTTGAAGTGGAAGCCGATAACGATATGGACCATAACTATGTGGTTTTTACCAACAGACTTACGCCTGTCTTGGTTTCGAATTCTCACGCCGCCATAGTTTCGCGCGAGTTGGGAATACCCTGCGTCGTTGGAACCGAAACTGCTACCAAGGTAATTAAGAAAGGGATGGCTTTGACCGTTGATTGTTCAAGCGGAACCGAGGGATTAGTTTGGGCGGGAAAGACAAAGTGGGAAAAAAAGACTTACGAGTTGAAAAAATTCCAGAAGCCGCGGACGAAGATAATGGTCAATATCGGTAGTCCGGACGAGGCGTACGAGGCTTCTTTCTTGCCGGCGGATGGAGTCGGGTTGGCTCGCGAGGAGTTTATCATTGCTGCGCGGATCAAGGCGCATCCACTAGCCCTGCTTCAGCCGCAGAAAGCTGATCCAAAATCGCGCGTACAAATCAGGAAGATTATCGCCGGCTACAAAAACGGCAGGGAATTTTATGTCAGCAAGCTGGCGGAGGGCGTCGCTCAAATAGGCGCCGCCTTTTATCCGCACGAGGTCATTGTCCGGTTTTCTGATTTTAAAACCAACGAGTATGCAGCGCTTTTGGGAGGAAGGAATTTCGAACCGAAGGAAGAAAACCCGATGATTGGCTGGCGCGGAGCTTCGCGCTACTATGATCCGCGTTTCAAAGAGGCTTTTGGTTTGGAGTGTGAGGCATTGAAGAAAGTGCGGGAGGAGTTCGGCCTTGCAAATGTCACTCCGATGATTCCGTTTTGCCGGACGCCAGAAGAGGGTAGAAAAGTTATTCAGACGATGAGCGAGTTCGGGTTGAAACAGGGGGAAAATGGATTGAAGGTTTACGCCATGGCCGAAATTCCGGCCAACATGCTCCTGGCCGACGAGTTCTTGGACATTTTCGACGGTTTCAGCATCGGCTCGAATGATCTGACCCAGCTTACGGTCGGAATTGATCGCGACAACACCGAGCTGGCGAAAATAGCCGATGAGCGCAATGAAGCGGTAAAGATTTCCGTCGGAAAGATCATCGAGGTGGCCAAAAAGAAAGGAAAGTACGTCGGTATTTGCGGACAGGCGCCTTCCGATTACGAAGACTTCGCCACTTTCCTGGTCGAGAAGGGGATCGAAAGTATTTCGCTAAATCCGGACTCGGTGGTTAAAACGGCGGTGGCCATCAAAAAGAAGGAAGAGCAATTGCATGGCTAAAATCGAAGCGGCGCGGGGAAGAATAATCGAAGACTCGCGCGGCGAGAAAACTATCGAGATTGATCTGCTTTCGAGGGGAAGAGAATTTAAATCGTCCGTACCGTCCGGGAAAAGCCGGGGAAAGTTCGAGGCTAAGCCGATTGCTCCCGAAAAGGCTTTGGAAAGCCTGGAGCGCGTGATGCGCGTTGCCGGGAAAAAAAATTTCGAAACGCAGCGTGAATTCGATGACTTTCTGATTAATCTTGACGGAACCCCTGACAAAAGCAGTCTGGGGGCGAATCTAATTCTGGCTTTAAGCATCTCCTTCGCGCGATTGGCCGCTGCCGAAGAGAACCTCCCTCTTTATGAGTTCCTCCGGCGCCAGAGCGCCGGGGCTTCCTCTTCGTTTCCGCGGCTTCTTTTTAACTTGATTAACGGGGGGGTGCACGTCTCCGCCTCCGATAGCCCTCTTCCGTTCCAGGAGTACCTGGCGGTTCCTAAAACCAGCAGCCCCGAGGCGGCTTTAAAGACGGGATTTGAATTTATCGAAACGCTGAAGGGAGTGCTTGCTCCCCGCGGAGAGGCGGACCGCTTTGGCGATGAAGGGGGGTTTGTCGTCTCCGGACTCGACCCCGAACTGGGGTTGGAGCTCTTGGACGAGGCGCGGCGCGTTTACGGCGACAGAGTAGATTTATCTATCGACGCCGCCGCCTCCAGCTTATGGGATGCGAGGGAGAGCGTTTATAAATGGCGGTCGCAGACTTGGACCGGAGAAGAATTATTGAAAATTTACGAGTGGATCATCAAGCGCTACGGCCTCTTATCCATCGAGGATCCGTTCGACGAGGAAAGAATGGAGGAGTGGGAAACGTTGTCACGGGAACGCCGGGGCGTTTGGATAATCGGAGACGACCTGACGGCGACCAACGTCGAGAGAATGAAAAAAGCGGCCCAGGCGCGCGCGGCGAACGGCGTGATTATCAAGCCGAACCAAATCGGGACGGTTAGCGAGACGATAGCCGCCGTAAATCTGGCCAGGCAATTCGATTGGAAGGTTGTTGTCAGCCATCGCAGCGGCGAGACCGACGATGACTTCATCGCCGACCTGGCGTACGGCATCGGCGCCGACGGACTGAAGTCGGGCTCTCCTCTCCAGGGCGAAAGACTGGTAAAATACAAGAGGTTGGTGCAAATCGAAAAGTCGTTAAAGCAAGAAGTAAACAAATAATAAAAAATGAAGATTGGTTTTTTTGAAATAGAAGAGTGGGAGGAAAAATACATGAAAGAAAAGTTGATCGGGAACGAGATGACTTTTGTCCGCGCCGAATTAAACGCCGAGAACCTGCCGGCGGAAAAGGATTACGACGCGATTTCGATTTTTGTCGGATCGAAAATCGACGGCGCTGTGCTTGCCGCTTTCCCGAATTTGAAGCTGATCGCCACCCGCACCACCGGCTTCGACCACATTGATTTGGCGGCTGCTAACGCCAAAGGGGTCGTGGTTTCCAGCGTTCCCTCGTACGGCGAAAATACCGTGGCGGAGTTCGCCTTCGGATTGCTTTTGAATATTTCTCGCAAGATTTACAAGTCTTTTGATCGCATCCGCGAAACCGGATCATACAGCTTGGAGGGGCTGCAAGGATTCGATCTCAAAGAAAAGACGATGGGAGTGATCGGCACCGGCCGGATCGGCCGCTACTCAATCGCTATCGCCAACGGCTTCGGCATGAAAGTCGTAGCCTTCGACGCCTATCCCAAGCCGGAGCTGGAGAGTCAACTGAACTTCAAGTATCTGCCGCTCGACGAGCTGCTACAGTCCGCGGACGTGATAACCATCCACGTTCCTTATCTGCCGTCGACCCACCATCTTATAAACAAGGACAATGTTGGTAAGATCAAAAAAGGAGCGGTCCTCATCAATACCGCCCGCGGCGCGGTGGTGGA
>JAJZPD010000008.1 GCA_021811305.1 bacterium | reverse complement strand
TTTATTGTGCGGGAGCTGAGGGAATCGAACCCCCGACAGCGGTTTTGGAGACCGCAGTTATACCACTTAACTAAGCTCCCAGTACCTTACCAATATAGCGGGCAAAGAACCTCCTGACAACCGATTGCGGAGAAAGCGGCGAGAAGTTAAACTCATCCTTATGAACATACCAGTCACTTACGGAACCGGCAGCGGTCCCACGGAGTTGAGCGCTTTCGACAGCGCCTTAAACGACGCCGGCGTCGCCAATTACAACATTTTGCATCTAAGCTCGGTGATCCCGCCGGAAGCGATGGTGGAGGTTAAGAAAGTCGAACCGCAGCCTGCGGAGTACGGCCACCGGCTCTACGCGGTCTTGAGCTCCAGGACGGAGACCGAATCCGGGAAAGAGGCTTGGGCTGGTTTAGGCTGGATACAAGACGAAACCGGTCGAGGCCTTTTCGTCGAGCACCAGGGCGGATCGGAATTTGAGGTTGAAAAATTGATCCGCGATTCGCTGGGAAATATGCACCAGTACCGCGAAAATCAGTATGGGAAAGTGCAATTCAAAATCGTTGGCATTAAGTGCGCGGATCGGCCTGTTTGCGCCCTGGTTTGCGCGCCATATTTAAGTGAAGGGTGGGAGAAATAAATCCTCCTATAAAATATGACGGCTTTTAAAAGCCGTTTTGTTTTGTAGTGGAGCGGGATACCAGAATCGAACTGGCGCCATCACCTTGGCAAGGTGGCGTACTACCACTATACTAATCCCGCTAACAGGGTTGCGGTCCTGAAACTAAGATTGATTTTAGGCCAAAAAAGGAGATTTGCCAACATCTAAAAACGCCCCGGTAAGGGGCGTTTTTAGCTCAGCTTCAGGCTTTCTTATTGCCCGACAGTCGAAGTGGCGGCCGAGGTGGCAGCGCTCGTTCCGCCCTGCATCAGGTTCAGCTGGCTTTGTAGCTGCTGAATAAGCTGAAGCAATTGGCTGATTCTGGACTGCAAAGCCGTGCTGGCTTGCCTGGTGACGAGAGAGTAATCGACAACCACCTGTCCCGTGACCGCTCCGGTCGAAGGGTCGATCGTTCCGGTGACCGTCAGCTTATCGCCGACTTGCATATCGGTGAGAGCGATAGCTTGCTGGCTTGATCCGGCAAGCTGCGCCTGCGAGGCGTTGACATTAAAGGTCATCCCCCAGACGTTGATAGTCAGGTTACTTCCCGAAACGGCCGTCAAGCTGGCGCCGGTCATGCGAATCTGTCCATTCGGCCCAATGCTCAAACTCGAGGGCATTTGTTCGGCCTTTACTCCCGATTGCACGGTGTTATCGAAGGCGCTGGAAAACGCGTCCTCCAGATTTTTGGCTTGGCTCTGCCAGGCATTGGCGTAGGAATAAAGGTTGCTCGGCTGGCTGGAACCTTCTCCTTCCGACGAGGTGGTCGTGACAACCGGCAACAGATTGGAAACAGCGCTTAATCCGGAGGTATTGTCTCCGCCGCTGTCGTCGGCAAGGGCTGCGTGCGACACTCCGAAATAGACGGCGAAAGCGGCGACCAAAACCGCTCCCGCGATGACGAACTTATTTTTAGGCATCTTTTTAAAAAATTTTTACGACCTTTGATGCGTAAAAAAATTATAACCCATAAACCCTCGGACAAGAAGCAAGTTTCGATTATGAAATCCAGCTGAGCGCCGACCTTCACAGGCGGGCAAAAATCGGTTAAAATGCCCGAAAATGATCACCAGACTGGGAGTTGTGAGAAAGAACTGGGCTTGGATCGTCGCCATCGTGGTGGCGGCTCTTATTTTGGTTTTCTTGATAAGGCTTTTGAATACTTCCGGCCAGCCGCATGTTCCGCCCGAGTTTTTGAAGGCCAGGGCGGCAGGCGGAGACGCCTCGCAGGTCATCGTCGGCATTTCCGACAACTCTATTAAGAATTTGCAGGAGATTCAGGCCGATGAGACAAGCGGAAACTACACCGCCGGACTAAACCTGGTTTTGGAGGAAATAAACCAGAACAACCAAGCGCGGGCCAGCGCAGTGCAGTTGTCCGACCAGCTGAACGTTATGGCTTCGAATCTTTCGCAGGTCCAGCCGGAATCCGCGGCCAGGATCGGCTTGCAGGCCATCATCATCGAGTCGCAAATCGTCGAAGGTCTGATCAGCTACAACAACTATACTTATCAACTTTTAGACTTATTGCACAACCGGCTGCAGAACGGAGCCTCTTCCGCGCCAGCCGCGAAGATAAACAGCGTCATTTCGCAGATGAACGATCAGGCGAAATCCATCAACAATCTTAATACGCAGTATCAGAGCTTGATGAAGCAGTTCGACCAAATGACGAACAGCTGATTTTAGGCCGCCATCCTCTTTTTAAACTCCTCGATTATCGGCGTATGATCCGGATCCTCGCCGCGGCTTTCAGCGACGAAATATGAAGTCCACATCGAAAGCAGGACGCTATGGAAGATGTCTTGTAGTTTCCTGGAGTCGCCGAACGATATTTCTTTCACTGGCCAGTTTCTTTGGCTGAGGATTTCGCGCAGGATAGCCATCCGTTTTTCGATGCGCGCCTGTTCATTCTTCTCTTTGAGGATCAGGAAATAAAAATCGGCAGAGCCCGTCTTTATTTTTTTAGCGAAGGCGTTCATCTCATTGTGGTTTAGTTCCGGAAAGACGTTCGTGAAAGCCGGTGATTTCGCGGTTTCGTTCATGTTTATCTTCCAGTTGTAGGCCAGGGCGCGGTTGCGTTCGGAAGAGTAGATAATAAGGGTCTTTTCGCCGACTTCTTTCGCCATTCTTCTCCCGATAGATTCCAGCTTTTCCGGATGCAGGGATTTTTCCAAGCTATAAACTTCGTTGAGGTCGCGACTCAAATTCATTGCGTTGAGAAGCGCAACGAAGTTATAACCAATAGCCGCTCTTGGTTCGGTTCGGGCTGCGGGAGTCTGAATAAACGGGATTCCATTTCTTTTCGCGGCGGCTATCAACTTCCCTCCGGTGCCGATGGCGATAAGCGGCAGTTTTGCTTTTAATGCGGTTTGAAAGGCGCTGAGCGTCTCCTCGGTGTTGCCTGAGTAGGAGTTGGCGATGATGAGGGATTTTTTTAGCTTTTCCTTCGGCAGATCAGGCAGACCGTAATCGCTGTGGATTACGAGCGGCAGATCAGGCCGCCAAGTTTTTAAAAGGTCGGCTGCCAGATGAGATCCTCCCATTCCGGCGACGATGAACTCGCGCCTTGTCTTTAGTTTGCCGGCGTTTTCCACCTTTGGTTTGTAGGAGAATTGCGCGGAGAAATTTAAAATCTCTTCCTTCATAATCTTATTATACATCCGCCGCTTATTATCGCGCGATGTCGGAAAGATTGTTTGGCTTTTGTCGGGGTGCCCAGAATCGAACTGGGACTACATGCTCCCAAAGCATGCGTACTACCACTATACGACACCCCGCGAAGTGTGCCGCGGGAGGGAATCGAACCCCCGACGCCATCCTCTTCAGGGATGCGCTCTACCACTGAGCTACCGCGGCTGTCTATAAAAAATCTTACTATGCGCAATGGTAAATTGCAATTATCATCGGTTTTTTAGTATATTATCCATGCCAGCCCTCGTAGTTCAATGGATAGAACAGCGCACTCCTAACGCGCTAATCGAGGTTCGATTCCCCGCGAGGGCACAGATTAAAATCTCCTGGATAAATCCAGGAGATTTTAATTTTTGTCCGGGAATCGAACGGGAAAGGGGGCGGGGAAACGGAAGTTTCCCCGTAGCGGAAGTATTGAAACCGCTGGGTTTCAAAAAATTTTGCATCCACAAAATTTTGTGAGATTCCCCGCGAGGGCACATATTGACAGATATTATATTTTGTGGCATAAGGAGTCTAGTATCTGCTCTAATTATTTCTTGTCAGGAGGGCTTCTTTTTGAAGATCGTTGACCTCGAATGGTCGTCTAAGGATGGTTTGGCAACGTACCATCCGATCTATGAGGACGGATCAAAAGGGCGAGAAGTTTGGACCGATATGCAGACTAATAATTCGGTCAACTTCATGTCCCAGAAGAAGAAGGTCGAGTTCGAGCTCATCGGCGCCCCGCGCGCTTGATAGCGTCGAGGCCCATGCTAATTCGTTAGCGTGGGCCTTTTTCCTTGAATTTTGGCCCGTCGGCCTTTAAGATAAGCGTAGCCTGCCCCCGTAGTTCAACGGATAGAACGAGGGACTTCTAATCCCCAAATAGGGGTTCGATTCCTCTCGGGGGCACAAACCAAAAGCTCTCAGATTTACCTGGGAGATTTTGGTTTTTGCTCTGGAATCGGACCCGGGAAGGGGCGGAAACCAGGCCTTCGCCTTGCCGAAAGGCTTTGGCCTGCAGGCAGGAGGGTTTCTGTGGAGGAATACTAATAGTAGATAAAAG
Source organism: bacterium (assembly GCA_021811305.1). GTDB lineage: Bacteria > Patescibacteriota > Minisyncoccia > UBA6257 > Colwellbacteraceae > JACWAO01. Next base: position 14,183 of record JAJZPD010000008.1, on the reverse strand, counting down.
CTAAAAGCGTAAAATTAAAAACAGCAAAAATCCGAAGTTTAACCGATAAATACGCAAGCATTTATTGAAGTTCAGCTTCGGCAAAGTTTTTTGATTTAAAGATTCTTTTAGGTTAGTATGTAGGCGATATTTATGGAGGCATTGGTGTAGCGGTAACACTGCAGTTTGTGGCACTGCCAACGAGGGTTCGATTCCCTCATGCCTCCCCAAAAAAAGAAGCTGTCCCGCGTTTAGCGTGGGACAGCTTCTTTTTTAATTTAACAAGAGGAATCAAACCCGAAGAGGGTCGGGGCAGCGGAATGCTCCCGTGGAGGATCCACCAGCTGGCGGAACTAAAACCGAGTGGTTTTAGAAAATTTCTCGCAGAAATTTTGTGAGATTCCCTCATGCCTCCCATCTGTTTACGGTAATCCTTCGACGCGGCTCAGGATTTTCAATCCTTCGACGCGGCTCAGGATATTTTCATCTACTATTTCTGTATATCCCCGCCACAAGCGACGAGGAGTTGTAGATGAAAATAAAAAAACCGCCCGAGCCGGATAGGCTAAGGCGGTGCATTGTCTAGTAGTTGTGGGAGGGGGCTGTTATCCCGGGAATGCGGTAGATGTAAACGGTCGGGTGATCTTCGCCGATTGCGCTCAACACCTTGTTGGTTTCGCACATCCACCTGGCGTCGTAGAAAGTCTTGTCTTCCCAGCGAAAGCATGCCTCCGCGCGCTGCTTTGAAAAGAAGAGGCCGACGATGGCTGATGTCTGTCCGCCGAGATGCTTTTTCGTCAGCAGCTCGAAGCGACGCTCGTCGATCTTTGGTTGATATGCTGTGATTTGCTCGCCGATGGCGACATGGGTTCCATTGGGGAGGATTTCCCCGACCGGTATGGAGTTTTGTGCCATCTTCTTACAGACGATTTTCTTAGCCACGGCGCGGTCACCCAAATGCCGAACTTGGTAAATTGAGTCCATCGTCACCACAAAAAACATCTGAAGGCATTTCGTTCTCGCCGGCGCCTGGGCGGTACTGGACAAACAATCCCCTCCTCGAACTTATTCGGAACGATACGGTACAGGTTATGGGCATTAAGTTATCATACTTTTTGACTGCGAAGCAAGCGTCTTCAACGTAAAACCCGACAACCTTCCAGTGTTGACAAATTAGTCAACATGTGGTTTATTATAAACGTTGGTCTTCCAGAGGGAGTTGGCTGCCATGCCAGCCGGCTCCCAAAGGAAAGGACTAACCTAGCCGCACCTTCCAAACTTGGAAGAGAGAGGAAAGTGAGATATGAGACGACATACCATCGGCTTCCACTCCTACTACTAATTACTCCGATCGCGGGCCCCGCGGATGCCGCGCTTGCGCCAACCATCATCGATTCCATTACTTTAATGGGGTTGAGCGCAGCCGACGTCCGTTTGGTTCATCGTCGCCGCAGGGTTGCAGTCCTTTTTCTATCACTGCATGCTGCGATTCCGCGGCGACCGTCTTTATTTTTTCCCTTTCTCATTTCCATTTTTTTGTTCCTTCTTTCTATCCATGAGGCCGCTAAGCAACCGCTTAACGGCCTCAATTCTTTTAATACAAGTTGTCTTTAATTTGTTATAATTAAACGAAGGCCGAAAAAACAAAGAATATAAGCGCAATGAAGTTTGATTGGAAGCAGTGGGCCAACGTTTTACTTGGTTTGCTGGTAATCGTTTTTGCTTTCTCAGGAGGGCACGTTTTAAGATTCGTTATCGTGGGCGCCGTAATCGTCATCTTGGCGGCCTGGGCGGCTTTGGAGAAAAAGAAGTCTTAATCCCTCTATAAAAAACGGCCTCGCATTAGCGAGGCTGTTTTTTATTTTGCGTAGCGTCTTGCGTATTTGACGAAATGTTAAAATCGTGTAATTTTAAATAACTGCTCTTCTTAGCGCCTGAAGAGCGGTTATCCTCGAGGAGGGTGATGTGGTGAGCAACAGAAACGCGCGGGAAATCCTTTGCCGGAGTTGTGGCGGAGCCAAGCTGAACGAAGGGGATATCTGCCCGTCCTGCGGCATTGCCATGCCAACTGGAGCGGGGGATCGTAATCGAGACGCGCTCCCAGCCAATGTGCGTAATCTGCTGCGGCTGACCGGAGCAGATCCGTTCCAATCCTTGCAGTACACCCGCAGACACCTTCGTCACACTCGAGCGTACCGCTTTTACTAATCGATAGGCGCTTTGCCCTGCGGCCGCTTGCTTTGCGAGCGGCCGTTTCATTAAGTGGATATCGCACTGTAAGCAGTGCGATAGTTTGTTTACAAAGCAAGTTTTTTAATTTAAAAAGAAAGTTCAGTTGTACCTGAAGAAGGGAGAATGAGTTGTGGTGTCGATTCCTTCCGTTTGCGCGCCCTCTGTTTCCGGCATCGATTGGCAACTGGATAAGCTGCGGACGATCATCCCGGAGCTGCAGAACGCTAAGGCGACGTGTCCGAAGTTCAGTGAGGAGGCGTTGAGCGAAGCGGAATCGATCCTGGTCGTCCCCAAATGGAACTTGCTGGCTTCCGATTACAACTCCGCAGTCTTCAAGATTGTTGGGGTTCTGTCCAAGATTAGCGAGTGGGAGTTAAACATCCGCTGTCTCGATCAGCTGGCAAATCCAGAGCATTTGAGAAGAGGCGAGCGCAGCGAGCGGGCTCTAGACAGGATATCCGCTATCCAGCCCGAGAACGATTTCCTAATCTTTCCATTCCAATCCGGCCGCCGCCACCGCGACATATCGGCGCGTAAGGCGACAGAAGTAATGGAGGAGAAAAGCAGGAGGAGCTTGGGGTTTCATTGCGAGTTCGGTCTCGGCCTTTTCGAAGTCGTGATCATGCTGCTTCTCTTTCCTGAGCGCCTGGCGCGCCGGGAGGATCTGTGGATCTACTGCGCGGGGGACGAGGCAGCCCATAGCTCGGGAAAGTTCAACCATGTCCCGACCATCAGTTTCCGTAACGGCGGATTGAGGTTGAGCTTCCAAGGGAATACCGGAACCGACCTCGATTATGGCGTAGCCACCGGATTTGTTCCTTCCTAATTACGGCGTAAGGGCCTCGCGATAGCGCGGGGCCTTTTTAGTTGCAGACCCTATTGACACAATCGTATTTCTATGTTCAAATGAAGCTCGTGGCTTGGATGATCTTGTCCGGCCAACTTTGTTCCTTGGGAGGAATTTGTGTGAAGAGAGTCCGCTTCTTCGCGCTCCTGATCTCGGTGTTGGCTCTGTTTAGTGTTCCGGCAGCCGCCTTTGCGGCATCGCCAGCGCCGACAGTCATGACGCATCCAGCGCTCATGCTAACCGTCGGCAATACCACTGCAACAGTGGTGACGATCCAGAACGGAGTTCCGGAACAACAGCAGCTGACGCTTGCTGGCGCGCCCGTCTTCGTCAACAACAACGTCTACCTGAACACAGCTACTCTGGAGCAGGCGCTGAGCATCTACGGAGGATCTTCTGTCGTCTCAAACGACGGTATGGCCATCTTGCTGAACTCGGGCGGCAATAGCCTTCTGGCCGTGGCGGGTCAAGACTGGTACCTCCAGTTCTACAAGAGCTACGCCTACGCGATACAGTTGGACTCACAATATTATACGAGTCCGACCATGATCGACGGTATGGCCTACTGGCCAGTGAGCATCTTCAACTGGATGCAAACGGCGGACGATCAACGGCTTCAAGCGGCCCAGAACATGAAGGGTGGCGTAGTCATCTACGCCGATCCAAATCAGAAGGGCTGAAGCGGATCTTCTTTGGCGGAGTGAGTCTACACGACTTGCTCCGCTTTTCTTTTATCCACTAATTTTTCGATCAGATTAATGCTAATATTAAAAGTAAAGATATTAAAATAATAAATAAAAAATATTTTATGACGCCGAAAGAAGAAGCAAAAAAATTTTTACAGAACAACTATCTGGCCTCGGTCGCAACCCTTTCGCCCGACGGCGAGCCACAGGTGGCCATAGTTCTTTATTGCCTGGACGACGAGTTTAATTTCTATTTCGCGACCAGGAAGCATACCCGGAAATCCGTTAACCTGGAAAACAACGGCAAAATCGGCATTGCCGTCGGCGGAGACCACTCGCCCGCGACCGCGCAGATGCAAGGAAGGGCCGAAACTTCCCAGGAACACTTAAGCGAGTTCACGAAGAGGCTGGAAGAGAGAAGTGATATAAAAAACTATTACTGCGATTCATTCCTTAAGATTCCCGGACTGGATCTCCAGGTGTTCAGGGTAAAGATAAGCTGGCTGCGCTACATGCGCCTTAACCCTGAGACAGGTCGGGAGGAGTACCTCCAGATTGACGTTTAAACAAGAGGTGAAAGAAATCTCAACCGAAGAATTAAATAGCAAAATTAACGGCGGAGAAAAATTTTTTCTTGTAGATGTTTTGGATGCTTCCAGTTTCTCCGCGCAGCACATCCAGCACTCGATCAGCCTGCCGTACGATCTTTATTTTCTAAAAAACTTTTCGCAAAAGATTACCTCCGACAAAGAAATGGAAATAATAGTTTATTGCGCCAGCCGCGATTGCAAAACAAGCGTGCTGGCCGGACAAGTTCTGGAAAAAGCCGGCTATAAGAACGTCCAGCATTACGCCGATGGTTTGGCCGGCTGGCAGGCGGCCGGAAACAAATTTGAAAGCGTAAAACCCGAAATTCGAATTAGGCCGTAAGCCTATTATCGGCTTTTAAACACAAGTGTCCTTCGCTTTGCCCTTTTCATTTTGCGTTTAATTGCCGCAGCTCGATTGTGCTATACTTCTATCCATAATGATAGACCGAGAGTTGGAGCGCATTTTACAAAAAGAAGGAAAGAGGCAGGAAGAGACGTTGGATCTTATCGCTTCCGAAAACTTTTCATCGCCAGAAGTGCGCCATTTCCTAGGGTCGGTTTTGACTAACAAGTACTCTGAAGGGTATCCCGAAAAGCGCTATTATCCGGGCAACGCTTTGGCGGACGAGGCGGAGAAACTGGCTCAGCGAAGGGCCTTGGAGCTGTTCGGATTGAACTCCAAAAAATGGTCGGTTAATGTCCAGCCGTATTCAGGCTCTCCGGCCAACCTGGCGATTTATTTGGCGCTGCTCGAGCCGGGGGAGAAGATCATGGGGATGAGGCTGGCCGACGGGGGGCACTTGACCCATGGCCAGGTAGTTTCCGCTTCCGGCAGGATTTGGAAGTCGGTTTTGTACGGCGTCGATGCTCGGACCGGTAGATTGAATTATGAGGAGATCGGCAGGATAGCAAGGGAGAGTAAACCCAAAGTTATCGTCTGTGGCTTCACTGCCTACCCGCGCAAAGTGGACTTCAGGAAGTTTCGAGCCATCGCCGATTCGGTCGGCGCCTATCTTGTCGCCGACATTTCGCATATCGCCGGTCTGGTAGCCGGCGGAGTGCATCCCAGTCCTTTTCCTTACGCGCACGCGGTTATGACAACTACTCATAAGACGCTGCGCGGTCCGCGGGGCGCGGTCGTCTTCTCGCGGCGCGAAAAAATGAAAGAGGGAGATCTGCTTATTTCGGAGGCGATCGACAAAGCGGTTTTTCCCGGATTGCAAGGCGGGCCGCACGACAACGAAACCGCCGCCAAGGCCCAGGCTTTTTACGAGGCTTCGCGGCCGGAGTTTAAAGAATATGCAGCGCAGGTGGTGAGGAACGCTAAGGCGCTAGAAACCGAGCTGAAGAATCTGGGCTTCGATTTGGCTAGCGGGGGAACCGATACCCACCTTCTTCTGCTCGACGTCCGGAAGCTTGGATTAAATGGCTTGGATGCCGAAAAATTGCTGGAAAAAGCAGGTATAATCGCTAACCGCAACTCCCTACCCGGAGACTCTTCTCCTTTCAAGCCTTCCGGAGTAAGATTGGGGACGCCAGCCTTGACTACCCGCGGCTTGAAAGAGCGCGAGATGAAGACGATAGCCGCGCTTATCCGTTCCGCTCTCCTCGGAGAAAAATCCGCGCGGGTCGAGGTTCTCAAGTTATGCAAAAAATTCCCGGCAAAGAAATTGCTCAGAGAGTATTAGACCGCCTGCGATCCCAAAAGGCTCCAGAGAAAATTTTGGCCGCGATCCAGGTCGGTGCGGACGAAGCGACGGCCAAGTTCGTGGAGCAGAAAAGAAGAGCGGCCGAGGAGGTTGGGGTGCGCTTCCGCGTGTATAATCTGCCCGCTAACCTCTCTCAAGACAAGCTCCGGAAAGAAATCGGGCGGATCGCCGCGCAAAAAATTGTCGGTGGGGTCTTGGTCCAGCTGCCGCTGCCGGAGACGGTCAATAAGTTTTACGTTCTTAACGCCATTCCGCCCGGCAAGGACATCGATGTTTTAAGCGAACGTTCGCTGGGATCTTTTTATAACGGCCGCGGCCCGATTCTTCCGCCGGCCGCTGGCGCGGTCCAAGAGATTCTGCGGCATTTAGGGCGAGAGGGGATCGGAAAAGCGGCGATTGTCGGTCCGGGCTTCTTGGTAGGACAGCCGGTTCTGACCTGGCTACTGGGCAAAGCCAAGGAAATATCGGTTGTCGACAAGGGCGGGAGGGTCGAGGAAGCTTATAATGCGGACCTTATAGTGAGCGGAGCGGGCGTTCCTGGGTTAATCGACGGGCAAAAGGTTAAACCTGGCGCGGTGATTCTCGATTTCGGATACGGTGAGCATGGCGGAAGAATTTCCGGCGACTTTTTCCCCCCGGGCGAGAACGAAAACCCATCCGGATTTTACACGCCGACCCCGGGCGGAACTGGGCCGGTTCTGGTTGCCAAGCTGATCGAGAATTTCTTTATTCTCAACTCCAGGTTGCGTTGATATGAAAAGATTTCAGCTGATTGTTTTAATACTGGCCGTCGTTGCGATAGCCGCCGCGGCCGCATATTTATTGTTAAATTTCTCACCTTCCTATTCTGTAAACGGGCAGGGCGCTTCTTCCGGAAACGGCGACCTGACGTTTTTGGTTCTCGGACGGGCGGGCACCGGGCAAGGCGGCGAGTGGGAGCAGGCGCCTAACCTGACGGACACGCTGATATTGGTCGACCTTAATCCCAAAAGCGGGGTATTGAATTTAATCTCCATACCGCGAGACCTTTACGGCAATTGGGGCGGGCAGACCTTTAAAATCAACGAGGCTTTTGAACTAAATAAGATGGATGCGCTTTTATCCGGCGTCGCCGATATGACCGGCATCGGAACCAGCAAGTACGTTGTAGTCGATCTAAACACGGTGCAGCAGGCGGTCAATGCGTTGGGCGGGATAAACATAGATTTGCCGGCCCCGGTCACCGATAGCATCAGCGGATACACGATGCCTGCCGGAGAACATCACTTGGACGGCACGAGCACGGTCTGGTTGATCCGAAATCGTTATGCGAGCGAGGGCGATTTTTTCCGCGAAGCCAACCAGCATCTGGTTATCGAAGCAATCCTTCAGGATCTGCGGGGGATGGACTTGGCGCAGAGGACGGCGTTCGTCATCAAAATACTTCCGGCATTGGCCAAGGATCAGACCAACATGAATTTGGGCGACCTTTTATCTTATGCTCCCGATCTGCGCGGCCTTAAGGTTAACAACATAGTCTTGGATTTCCGCACCGGCCTTCTGGTGAGCTCCAGCACGCCGGCCGGCAACGGCGATATGTATATCCTGGTCCCCGCGGCCGGCATAAATAACTACGGAGATATCCGCGCCTATATACAGTCGAATCTGCAGTAGATAAAGCGCAAAACTAAAAGCTAAAAGCGAAAAACAACGATAGGTCGTCAGTCGTCAATTCTTTTACGCTTTGCGCTTTAAGCTTTGCGCTAAATTCGAAGCACGAAATCCGAAATTCTAAACAAATCGCAAATCCCAAATCCGAAACACGGACGGGTTTGGAATTTGAAGCTTAGAATTTCGAATTCGTTTCGTATTTCGGATTTAGAGTTTAGAATTTACCTAACGACTAGTCGTTGTTTTTCGCTTTAAGCTTTGCGCTTTACGGTTCTACTCTCCTTCCACCAGCGGGTTTTCTTGCGAGGCGGCCAAGGTCTTTTTCTTAACCTCTTCGAACATTTTCTTATTCTCCTTGAAGCGCTCACGTATCTTTTCCATCCCAACACCGAGTTTTTCTCCGTCGAACGAATAACTGGCTCCGGCTTTGGAAATGACGCCCAGCCTGAGAGCGGTGTTAATAACGTCGTTGTCGTAGGAGATACCCTCTCCGTACATAATATCGAATTCAGCCACTTTAAACGGAGGAGCCACCTTGTTTTTAACCACTTTGGCTTTAACGCGGTTGCCGACGACATCCTCCCCTTTTTTAATCTGCGCCGTGCGTCGGATGTCTATGCGCACCGACGAGTAAAATTTCAACGCCCGCCCGCCCGGCGTAGTTTCAGGATTGCCGAAGAAGACGCCGACTTTTTCGCGCAGCTGATTGATGAAAATAATCAGCGTCCCGCTCTTGGCGGAGATTGCCGTGAGCTTCCTTAACGCTTGCGACATCATTCTGGCCTGCAGCCCGATGAATTGCGCTCCCATCTCGCCCTCGATTTCGGCTTTGGGAGTCAGGGCCGCCACCGAGTCCACCACGACGACGCTGATCATTCCCGAGCGCACCAGACTTTCCAGGATATTTAACGCTTCCTCGCCGCTGTCCGGCTGCGAGATTATAAGCTCGTCCAGTTTTACGCCGATCTTCTGGGCGTAAACAGGGTCCAGGGCGTGCTCGGCGTCGATGAAAGCCGCCCGTCCGCCTTTCTTCTGGGCCTGGGCAACGACATTCAGGGCCAGAGTCGTTTTGCCGCTCGATTCCGGGCCGAAGATCTCGACGATCCTCCCGCGCGGGAATCCGCCGACACCGAGGGCGATATCCAAAGAAAACGAGCCGGAGGGGATGGCGTCGACATCGACTTTCCTGGCTTCACCCAAGGTCATAACCGACTCTTCGCCGAACTTTTCCCGCAGGGATTGGAGCAGTGTCTGTAAATCGTCGCCGCCAGCCGGGACAAACGCTTTCTTTTTATTAGGCATAAGGGAATTATATTATTTCGCCTAGTCAAAAGCAAAACCGAATAAACGCAAAACTAAAAACGCAAAATGCAAAAAAACCGGAGACTAGCTACTAACCACTTGTCGCTATTTTTCGCTTTTAGCTTTTCATTTTGCGCTTATTTCTCTGCGCTTACTGTCCGGTCGATGTGGCCGCGGTGGAGGTCGGCGTGCTGGTAGATGCCGGCGTGATTTGGCCGGACGGCGGCTGATAGAAGACCTGCTCAGTCACCGCCGCTTCCTTCCCCAGGAACCTCTGCACGGTAAAAACCAGAGTGTTGCTTCCGGGGTTGAGAGACAAGGTAGTGCTGAAGCCGCCGTTGACGTCGGAGTTTATCGTCTGTCCGTTTATGGATAAGGTATCGCGCGGGCGCAGCTGGCCGCTAATCTCCAGGGTCGGCAAAGAACTGTTGGCCGGCAAACTTGTTTTAAAGGCCGGGTAGCCGATGATGTCGTTGAAGCGATAGCCGAGGAACGCGGAGAGGATTAAAAATACCACCCCGCCGAGAAACAGCGGCCAAAGGCCCGGCTGGTAAGTAAAACGGTTTACCGGCAGCCGGTCGCCGTTCTTTTTTTGGGTGGAGGTGCCGTCGTATTCGGCGATCAGCTCGTCAGCATTTATTCCCAGCGCGGCGGCAATCTTCTTCAGGTAGCCCACTACGTAGGGGCGGGATGGAAGCTTATCTGTTTCGCCGCTCTGCACCGACTGGATAAACTTTTTCGGCACATCAGTCAGCGCCGCCAGTTTTTCTGCGCCAACCCCCCTTTGCTCCAGCACGGAACGCAAGGTGGTAAAAAGAGAATTATAATTGTTCTGCTCCATCTTCATCAGTTATATAAACCTCCCGGGGTTTTGCTCCTTCCCCTGGGCCTATTATTCCGCGGTCTTCCATTAAATCGAGAAGGCGCGCCGCCCGCGCGTATCCTACGCGCAGCCGCCTTTGAAGCAGGGAAGCCGAGGCTTTTTTCGCCTCCTTAACCACGCCAATCGCCTCGTCGAGCATATCGTCCTCGTCGTCTCCGCCTTCGCCGCTTCCCGCTTTAGCCATCACCGCTTCCACCCGGTCTTCCTGCGAAGCGCCGCCGTCGTCCGGATTTTCTTTCTTAATGAACTGAGACACCTTGTTTATCTCCTCCTCGCTGATGAAGGCGGACTGAATTCTCTTCGGTTTGGAGTAGTCGGACGAAAGGAAAAGCATATCGCCTCCTCCAAGGAGTTTTTCCGCTCCGGCCATATCGAGGATGGTCCGAGAGTCGACTTGGCTTGCGACCTGAAGGGCGATTCTCGCGGTGATGTTGGCCTTGATAAGACCAGTAATAACCTCGACCGAAGGGCGCTGAGTGGAGACCACCAGGTGAATTCCGGTGGCGCGCGCCATCTGGGCCAGGCGTACGATGTAGCCTTCGATTTCCCGTCCGAAGGCGGCCATTAAGTCGGCCAGTTCATCGATGACGATAACCATGTAGGGCATTACGTCCTCCTCGCGCTTTTCGTTGTAGCTGGCGATATCCCTTTTTCCAGCCTGCTGCAATACGTCGTACCGCCGCTCCATTTCTTCAACGCCGAATCTCAAGGCGGCGACCGCTTTCTTGCCCTGGGTGATAACCGGGGCGACCAGGTGCGGCAGCCCTTCGTATGGTGTAAGCTCAACTTTTTTCGGGTCTATTAAGATCAGGCGCAGCGTCTCGGGGGAGTTTTTATAAAGGAGGGAGATCAAAAGCGAATGGATGGTTACGCTTTTTCCGCTACCAGTTGCGCCGGCGATTAGCAAGTGAGGCATCTTGGCCAAGTTGGCGAAGATCGGCTCGCCGGCCACGTCTCTTCCCAAAGGAACGGAAAGGGCGGCCGAGTCGCCGAACTCGCGATAAGACAAGAGATTACCGAGGCGGACGATACTCGGAATCTTGTTGGGGATTTCGATGCCGACCAGAGATTTTCCCGGGATCGGAGCCTCGATCCTAATCGGGTGAGCGGCCAGCGCCAAGCTGAGATCCTGCCCCAAGGCGGTAATCCTGGTCAGCTTGATTCCTTCCGCCGGCTTCAGCGTATACCTGGTCACTTTCGGCCCGATGGTTATCTCGCCCATCTCAACCGGAATGCCGAAGCTTTCCAAGGTGCGCTTAATAATGTTGGCGTTGGCTCGCAGGTCGCCGACCGTCGGCTTGTCTGTCGATGACTTTAATAAGGCGATGGGAGGGAAGACGTAGTTCTTCAGCCGGCGAGGAGTCGATCTCTGTTTTAAGGAGACAAGGCTCTCTTTTGCCTCCTCTGCCGGCGCGGTAACTTTCAGCTCTTCTTTTTTAGGCGATTCGGCTGACGGCGAAGGAGCCGCTTCGCCGGGCATTATTATCTTTGGCATCTCGAGCGGAGCCTCTTTTTTATCTTTTTCCTCTTTCTTCCCCTCCTCATCCAATTTCTTTCCGACGCGGAGCCTGAGAGGCGTGTTTAGCGAAACAAGCAGGCCAATGACCAGCACGGCCAGGTTGATGGCGATCGAGGCCCAATAGCCGAACATATTTTGTATGCCGGCTAAGAACTCGCCTACGACGCCGGCCCTGCCCGGAAAGATGATCCCGAATAGCCCCAAACCGGATACTAAGAATAGAAAGGCGCCGATGAAAGAGACGGCTACCAGTTTCTTCCGGCCGTCGGTTATGAGGGCGATGCCGACGATGAAAAGGATCAGCGGCAGCAAATAGTAGCCCAAGCCTAAGAGGTAAGAAAATTGGTTGAAAAGGAAGCTGCCGGCCGGCCCGGCTTGCCCGGCGCTTGAAAGCAACAGTACCAGGGCGATGGCCATCGAAACTATCGCCCAGATGCTTAATTTAAGTTCCGGATGCAAAATGGGTTCCTTTGCCGTCGGAGTGGGTTTACTGGATTTTCCTGCGTTGCCGCGATTTCTGTTTTTTTTCCTAGCCATTTTTTATTCCCTCACATTATAGTTTCAAGGGAGAAGCGAAACAACTTTTGTTTCTTCGCCAGAGACTTTAAATTAGAACAACTGCTCGCAATAGGCCGGAGCTTTTGATTCCGCGCTGACGAAAGTAATGAGAGAGCTAAAGTCATAAACCCAAAATTCGAAATACTAAATATTTAGTTAAATACTAATCCGTGGTTAGAATTTCATATTTAGGATTTTGATTGGTATTTGACCCGCTGGCGATGCCGGAAGTATCCTAGGAAGAGATTTTGATGGACTTTTTCGATTATGAAGGCAGGAAAATCAATGCGGCCGAGGTGGTACGCGAGATAACCGACTTTATGCGCGAGGACGGCGCCCGTTCTTATCGGATAATGATCGGGACTGATTCGGCTTTGTATAACTCAACCGATGCTGATTTCGTCACGGCGGTCGTCGTGCACCGGGTCGGAAACGGAGCGCGCTATTTTTGGCGGCGCGCCGAACTGAAGAACTTCCACACTCTCCGCGACCGGATGATCAAGGAGGCTATGATCTCTTTGGAAATCGCTCAGCAGATTTTTGAATTCCTGAAGGAGGCGGACGCTCCGAAATTCGATTTCGAAATCCACGTCGACGTCGGTTACAACGGCGAAACCAAGATGGTTTTGCAAGAGCTGGTTGGACTGGTTCGCGCCAACAACTTCGAGGTGAAGACCAAACCGGAAAGCTACGCCGCCAGCAATGTGGCGGACAGATATACTTAAGCGCAAAAATAAAAGCGAAAAGCTTAAAGCTTAAAGCGCAAAACGCAAAAAGAATTACGTTATTACTTTTTCGTTTTTAGTTTTGCGCTTTCTTTCGCTTCCTAGACAAACGCTCCGAGCCAATTTATTTTGTAAAACAGCACTATGAAAGACAGATTAGTTATTGATTTAGAGACGAAGAATACCTTCAACGACGTCGGCGGAAAGGACAAGCTGCGCGACCTAGCGGTTTCACTGGTCGGGGTTTACTCCTACAACCAGGATAAGTTCATCGGATTCCGCGAGGATCGCTTGTCGGAGCTGGGGCCGATGCTGCAGAACGCCGGATTGATTATCGGTTTTAATATCAAGCACTTCGACCTCCCGGTCTTAAACAAGTATTACAATTTCAATCTTGAGGCGCTGCCGCAAGTCGATTTACTAAAAGAGGTTGAGGAAGTCTACGGCAACCGCGTTGGGTTGGACGCTCTAGCTAAGGTCAACCTCGGGGCCGAGAAATCAGGGCACGGCTTGGATGCGATCCGCTACTACGCGAACAAAGATTGGGAATCGCTGGAAAAATACTGTCTGCAGGATGTGGCTTTGACCAAGGATCTATATGAATTAATAAAGAAGCAAGGATATTTGCTGGTTCCGGATCGGTTGGGAGAGAAGACCACCAAGGTCGAGCTCGCCCTCCGCGAACCGGAAGAGAAGAACTCTCTGTTTTAAAACGCAAAGCGCAAAGCTAAAAGCTAAAAGTGCAAAATAACAGCGGGTCGTTATTTGCCGGATCTTTTAAACTTTGCGCTTTTCGTTTTGCGTTTTTATTTTTTCGCTTTAATCTTTTATCAATGAAGATCTACCTTGATTACGCCGCCACCACGCCGCTCGACTCCGAAGCGGAAAAGGCGATGCGGCCGTACCTTGCCGGTAAGTTCGGTAACGCCGGCTCCCTCCACTCTTACGGACAAGAAGCGGTGGCGGCGCTCGACCGCTCCCGGTCGGCGGTGGCTGCCGCCTTAGGCGCCGACTTTCGCGAAGTGATTTTCACCGGTTCGGCTACCGAAGCCAATAACCTCACTTTGCGCGGCGTCGTAAAAAAAGCCCGCAGCAAGCACGGCCTGCGCAAGCCGAGGATCGTGGTCTCGGCCGTCGAGCATGAGTCGGTGATCGAAACCGCGCGCGATCTGGCGCGGGAGGGGGAGGTTGATCTGGCGATCCTGCCGGTCGATTCCGAGGGACTGGTTGATCCGTCAAGCATTAAGCCTTACCTTACCCGAGAGACCGCGCTTATTTCGGTGATGTACGCCAATAACGAGGTCGGGACCGTCCAGCCGATAAGGGAAATCGGGCGCCTGGTGCGCGAATTTAGGGAGAAAGGCAGCGTTTATCCCTTGTTCCATACCGATGCCGTCCAGGCTTTCCAATACCTACCCTGCCGGGCGCCGGAGCTGGAGACCGACTTAATGACAATTTCATCTCACAAGATTTATGGTCCTAAGGGAGCCGGCGCGCTTTATT
>JAJZPD010000007.1 GCA_021811305.1 bacterium | reverse complement strand
CAATCCGGTCGGGGACGTCATTTCTTCCTTGGTGGCCGAAGAGCTGCGCCCGTTTGCCGAGAAGGTTACCCGGCTGGGGCGGGGCATCCCGGCCGGCGGAGAGATCGAGTTTGCCGACGAGGAGACCCTAGGGGAAGCGATCAGCCGAAGAAACTAAGCGCAAAGCAAAAAAACGCAAAGCGAAAAACACTTACTAGGGACTAGGGATTGGGGGTTAGGGGCTAGGGACTGCGAATGACGGATGGCGGACTGAACCCTAATCCCCAGTCCCTAATCTCTAATCCCTACTTTAACTTTTGCGTTTTGCGCTATTTTTCTCCTCTTGCGTTTCTTATAGCAACGCGCTAAATTGGGGTTGCAAAAAAAGAAGTCGAAACTAATTTTTAGCATTTTTAAATCAACCAATGAATCTTTCTTATTTCCGGAAAAGCAAAGGCGGCGTCAAGGAGACGTCGGAAAAGGTCAGGAAGCTGGCGGCCGAGATGGGTTGGCAGGTGGTGGGCGAGTCCGACCTTTCAGTCGGCGAGGCGAAGCTTATATTTGCCCTGCGCCCCGAGTGGGCGGTTGAGGCGATCAAAGCCAGCAGCTCGGCGGTAGCATTGCTCCCGGTATCCATTCTTATTAAAGAAGAAAATGGTCAGACCGTCTTGGGAATGGGTAATCCGGCCATTATGGGTGATGCTTTTGGCAGCCAGGAGCTGGCCGAGAAGGCTCTGGCGATGGAACAAGAGGTCAGGAAACTGATCGACGGGGCGGCTGGAGCCGGCGCGCTTACCCCTACCAAAACCGTTGTCTACTCGACGACCACTTGCCCTTATTGCCAGATGGAAAAGGCTTATCTCGACGAGAAGGGCGTGAAGTACGAAAACATCATGGTGGACATTAACCAGGAAGCGGCGCGCGAGATGGTGAAGCGCACCGGACAGATGGGCGTGCCGGTAACTCAGGTGGAGTACGACGACGCCGAGCCGGAGTACGTTATCGGCTTCGACAAGGAGAGGCTGAACAAACTGTTAAACATCAAATAGTTTATCTTTAGCCGGAGACGGTCCGGCATTACGAAAACGAATGGAGAACGAAGAGAAAAAAATAGAGGGGCAAAGCGAGCCGGAGGGGCTCCTGATGGGAGTCGATGAGGCGCGCGTCCTGCAGGCGAAACTCGACCAAATAACCGCCGAGCGCGACGAATACCTCGACGGATGGCGCCGCGCCAAAGCAGACTTGGTCAATTATAAGAAAGACGAGATAAAAAGGCTGGAGGAGATTGCCAAGTTCGGCAGCGAGGAACTGATACGCGACCTTGTTGTCGTCCTCGACAGCTTCGACCTCAGCTTGGCAGCGTTGCAGAAAGACGGCCAGGCGGAGAAGGGTGTTTCTCTGATAAAAAGCCAGCTCCTGGACATCTTGCGCCGACGCGGCCTGGAAAGAATGAAAGCGGAGAGCGGCCAGCCGTTCGACCCCGCCTTCCACGAGGCGGTCGGGGAGTCCGAGGGCGGAGCCTCGGGAATGATCGACGTCGAGATTGAGGCGGGCTACCTTCTAAACGGCAAGGTGCTTCGTCCGTCACGCGTAAAGGTTTTTAAGTAAAAATAAAAAGCAATTAAGATATGAAAATATTAGGAATCGATTTAGGAACAACTAATTCGGCGATGGCTGTCGTGGAGGGCGGCGAGCCGAAAATTTTGGAGAATGCCGAGGGGGCGAGAACCACTCCATCGGTAGCGGCTCTTTCCAAAGCCAACGAGAGGCTGGTCGGATTGCTGGCCAAGCGCCAGGCGATAACCAATCCGCAGAACACGATTTTTTCGGTAAAGAGGCTGATCGGACGCCGCTACTCCGACCAAGAGGTGGCGCAGGACGTAAAGTGGTTCCCATATGAGACCAGAGAATCGGCCGACCACGGAGTGGAGATTAAGATGGGCGACAAGTGGTACAAGCCGGAAGAGATCTCGGCGATGGTCTTGGCCAAACTGAAGGCGGATGCCGAGGCCAAGCTCGGAGAAAAAATCGAGGAGGCGGTCATCACCGTCCCGGCCTACTTCGACGACACGCAGCGCCAGGCGACCAAGAATGCCGGTGAGATCGCCGGACTCAAAGTGCGCCGCATCATCAACGAACCGACGGCCGCGGCCCTGGCTTACGGCTTGAACAAGCAGAAAAACCAAAAAATCGTCGTCTACGATTTCGGAGGAGGGACTTTCGACATCTCGGTGTTGGAGGTCGGCGACGACACGGTCGAGGTGAAGGGAACCGGAGGTGACACCCACTTAGGAGGAGACGACTTCGACAAGAGAATCCAGGAGTATCTGGTGCAGGAGTACAAGAAGCAGGAGGGAATCGATATTTCGAAGGACCCCTTGGCCTTGCAGAGGCTGAAGGAGGCGGTGGAGCGCGCCAAACACGAGCTTTCGACCGCGATGGAGACAGAGGTTAATCTTCCATATATAAGCTCCGACGCCTCGGGGCCGAAGCACTTCCTGATGAAACTGACCCGCGCCAAACTGGAGGAGTTGGTGCGCGATTATCTGGATCACTCGATCGAGCTGACCAGGAAGACTGTCGCTGATGCCGGCTTCAAGCTGGAGGAGATCGACGAGGTGCTTTTGGTCGGAGGACAGACCAGGATGCCGGCAATGCAAGAGGCGGTTAAAAATCTATTCGGCAAAGAACCGCACCGCGGAATCAACCCCGACGAAGTGGTGGCCATCGGCGCCGCCGTTCAGTCGGGAATACTGCAGGGCGACGTTAAGGATATTCTTCTTTTGGACGTCACTCCGCTTTCGTTGGGGATCGAAACGCTCGGCGGAGTATTCACCAGGCTGATCGACAAGAACACGACCATTCCGACCTCGCGCACTCAGGTTTTTTCGACCGCCAGCGACAGCCAGACTTCGGTCGAGGTGCACGTGCTGCAGGGCGAGCGTGAGATGGCTTTGGACAACAAAACCCTGGCTCGCTTTATCTTGGACGGGATTCCTCCCGCGCCGCGCGGCGTGCCGCAGGTTGAGGTTACCTTCGACGTCGACGCCAACGGCATCCTAAGCGTAAAAGCGGTCGACAAGGCGAGCGGCAAGAGCCAGACCGTAAGAATCGAGGCGACGACCTCTCTTTCCAAAGAAGAGGTGGAGAAGCTGAAAAAAGAGGCTGAGGCATACGCCGCCGAAGACCTGAAGAAAAAAGAGCTGGCCGAGGCGCGCAATAAGGGCGAGACGCTCATCTACTCTTCAGAGAAGGCTTTGAGCGATGCGGGCGACAAGATTACCCCAGAGGCTAAGGAGGTGGTCCAGACGAAGATCGATGCGCTAAAATCCGCCCTTAATGGAAGCGATCGGGAGGCGATCGAGCACGCCGCCAAAGAGCTGAACGACGAGATTCAGAAGGTTGGGGCTTCGATGTACGACCAAGGAGGCGCCGCTGATTCCGGCAGCCAAACGAAAGAAGCCGAAGGAGAGCAGGGATAAAATTCCAAACTCGAAATCCGAAATCCTAAACAAACCACAAATCACAAATTCGAAACACAGGTGGGTTTAGGAAGCGAAAAGCGCAAAAAGCAAAATAACGGAAATTCTAAGTCCTACTTTAAGCGCGATAAACTCTAAGTCCCGTGACGATCGTCACAATACTTAGAGTTTAGTGATTAAGCGCTAGTGTTAGCGTTTTTAAAACGCAAAACGCAAAAGAACTACTTTATTGTTTTTAACTTTTAGTTTTTAGCTTTGCGCTTTTTTTGTTGACCGCCGTTTGCGCCCAAGGTATCCTTAGAACACATCCTATGCCGGATTCTAATCTGCTTAATAACCCGTTCGGCGTTGCGCCTGCGCCAGTGCCCGAGCCGGCGAAAGTAAGAAGGGTTAATGAATGGGCGGCGCCGGTAAAAGGCGTCATCGTCGCCATGCTTCCCATAGGATTAGGAGTTTGGGGAAGCTATTTGTTCGCTCACGGAAATTTGGGCACTAGTTTGGCGGTGATGGTCGGCTTCGTCATCTTCTTCGTCCTAGAGACCTTTCTGGTTTCCAACCCGACCTTACTTTCCGCTTTAGCAGTGGCCGACGCTCTGTCTTTAGCCTCTTTCCTTTACCAGTCCCTTCTTTCGAAATATGTCCTGATAGCTTTCGCTATCATGCTCGTCCTTCTTCTTTTCGGCGCGCGCTCGACCAAGGCCAGCCTGAAGGCGTCGATCAAGATACTTTTCGCGCGGACGGCCAATCCATCGATTGACGCGGCGATAATGGGTCTGGTTATTTTCTTGGGCGCCGCTTACTTTTTCGGAAGCGTCCCGCGGATAGGCGGGCAGGCGATGAGCAACTTCATGGATTCAGCTGCTTCCTCCGTCAATTTCTATTTCCCCAACCTCAACCTGACGACCTCGACCCAGAACTTTATCGGCGCGATGGCCAAGGGCAGTCTGCCGGCTAATCTGCCATCGTCCGAGCGCGGAGCGGTTATGAGCCAGATCATCACCCAGACCACTGCCAGGCTGGAAAGTTATGTCGGCGCCAAAATCGATCTCAATAAGACGCCGGCCGAGAACATCTCGGTAATTCTGGCGGATAAGATCAACTCTTTCAGCCCGCAGACCAAGACGGTATTGAATATTTTGCTTATCGTCGTCATTCTGCTCTCGGTGAAAAGCATGAGCTTCATCCTCTATCCAATCCTGGCCCTGATTACCTACGTCATTTTCCAGCTTCTAGTCGCCTTCAACTTCGCCTATCTGAAGTACGTCCAGGCGAACCAGGAGACGATCTCGCTCGAGGGAGGAGAATAGAAATCTAAAAGCGCAAAACGCAAAGCGCAAAATACAAAAGAACGAAAATCCTAAATCCGAAATACTAAATCCGAAACAAATTCGAAATTACAAACTTCAAATTACAAACACGGACGTGTTTCGGATTTAGGAAGTGCAAAAATAAAAGCGCAAAAGTTAAAGTAGGGATTAGGGACTGGGGATTAGGGTTTAGTCCGCCATCCATCATTTACAGTCCCTAACCCCTAACCCCTAATCCCTAGTCGTTGCTTTTCGCTTTTAGCTTTGCATTTCTTCTGTTTTCCCCGCTTTTGATTTTCAGCGCCGCGTTATATTATATTTTTGCCAATGAACGATTACTACAAGATTTTAGGCATCGAAAAGAACGCTTCGTCCGAGGAGGTGAAGAAGGCTTTCCGCCGCCTAGCGCACAAGTATCATCCGGACAAAGACGGCGGCGACACCGAGAAGTTCAAGGAGATCAATGAGGCTTACCAGGTTCTTTCCAACCCAGAGAAGCGCAAACAATACGACCAGTTTGGCCGGGTTTTTGAAGGCGCTCAGGGCGGGCCGGGGCCGGGCTTCGGCGGCTTTCCAGGAGGCGCTCCGTTCGAGTGGAATATTAATTTTGACTCCGGCGAAAACTTAGGCGATTTAAGCGACGTCTTCGATGCCTTTTTCGAGGGCTTGGGAGTGAAGCCGAAGAGGCGCAGCTACCGCCGCGGCTCCGACCTGGAGCTGCCAGTGGCGATCACCCTGGAAGAGGCGAAGACTGGAAAGAAGCTAGAGGCGGAGTACCAAGCTCCGGTGAAGTGCGAGGCGTGCGGCGGCTACGGATACGATGTGAAAGCCGGACAGACCAAGTGCGGCCACTGCGACGGGCGCGGCGAGGTTAAGGAATCGCACAGCACTTTTTTCGGAAATTTCAACCGCGTGGCCCCGTGCAAGTACTGTCGCGGGACGGGCGAGATACCGAATAAGGTCTGCGAACGCTGCCGCGGAGAGGGGAGAATCCTCGGCAAGAAAACGGTCACTGTCGACATACGGCCGGGCGTGGAGAACGGGCAGATCATCAAAGTGAAGGGAATGGGCGAGGCCGGCGAGAGGAATACCGACCCGGGCGATCTGTACGTGCGCGTCGCAGTCAAGCCGAATCCCAACTTTACTCGCGAAGGCAACAATCTTTACCGCCGCTTGCGAGTCGATGTCGTTGATATTCTATTGGGCAAAGAGATCAGGACCGCCGGCCTACTGGGAAATACGATCAAGTTCCGCGTCGAGCCCGGATCGGTTCTGACCAGCGAAATCAGGATCAAGGGCGAAGGAATGACTTCGTCCGGAGACCTTGTTATCCGTCTGGAGATCGAAACGCCGAAGCGCTTAAGCGCCAAAGCAAAAAAACTCTTGGAGGAACTTGAAAAAACGCTGAAAGGCGAATAAAGTGAAGTGGTGCGGACCGACCGGGGCCGAGCCCTCTTCCCCCTATAGCTCAGTTGGTAGAGCACCTGCCTTTTAAGCAGTGGGTCCCAGGTTCGAGTCCTGGTGGGGGGACTGGCAATTTCGGAATATCTGGAGGAGTCAATTAATGAAAAGTTTTCAGGCCAATATCATCATCTTGTCGCTGATTATCCTGCTCGGAGTGCTGGGCGCTTTTTTCGTCTATCCGCAGGGGCTGGGAGCGAAGGTGCTGCCTTGGCATCTCGGCCTGGACGTCGCCGGCGGCACTACGCTGGTATACAAGGTGGATTTGTCCCAGGTCAATCCGAGCGATTACAGCTCGGTCATGACCGGGTTGCAGAACGTTATCGAGCGCAGAATAAACCTTTATGGCGTTTCCGAACCCAACGTCAGTATCGCCAACAACAACGGCCAGTACGAGCTCTTAGTCGAGCTGCCTGGAATCAAGAACCTGCAGCAGGCGGTCGATCAGATCGGCGCTACGCCGGTCTTGGATTTTCGATTGGCCGAGGCGAGCAGCACCGCCTCGAGCACCTACACTTATGTGCCGACCAATATCACCGGGCGCTATATCACGAGCGCGTCTTTGAACTTCGACCAGTTCGGCCGGCCGGTCGTCGACTTCCAGCTTAACCCGCAGGGAGCTACTCTTTTCCAGCAGGTGACCTCGGAGAACGTCGGCAAGCCTTTGTGCGTCTTCGTCGACGGCAACTTCGTTTTTCCTAACGACCCCAACGGCAGCTGCCCGATCATCAACCAGGCGATTAGCGGCGGTCAGGCCCAGATTTCTGGAAGCGGCATAACGCAAAGCGTGGCGCAGGAACTAGTTTCGCGCTTTAACGCCGGCGCTTTGGCCGCCCCGATTACGCTCATTAACCAGCGGACTGTTAGCGCCTCGGCCGCCGCCGATTCATTGCGTAACATCGTGTACGCCGGGCTTATTGGAACCGGACTTGTTTTGCTTTTCATGCTTCTCTACTACCGCCTTTTCGGCTTATTCGCCGACCTGGCGCTGGTCATCTATATCATCTTTTCCCTCTCGGTTTTTAAACTGATGCCAATGTTTACCATGACCCTTTCGGGAATCGCTGGGTTCATCCTTTCGATCGGCATGGCCGTCGACGCCAACATTCTTATCTTCGAACGCACGCGCGAGGAAATCAGGAAGGGCTCGAGCCGGAAGGTGGCGATCGAAGAGGGATTCAAGCGCGCCTGGCCTTCCATCCGCGACTCGAATATCAGCACCATCATCACTTCGCTCATTCTATATATCTTCACCTCGGAGTTCGTTCGCGGATTCGCTTTTACTTTGGGACTTGGAGTATTGATCAGCATGTTCTCGGCTATTTTCGTCACCCGGACAATTCTAAAAGTGTTTTTAAAAAAGTAACATGAATATCAACGTCATCGGCAGAAAAAACATATTCCTGGCCATCGCCCTGATCCTGGTGGTGTTAAGCTTGGCGAGCATCGCGGTCTTCCGCTTCCGCCTGGGCGTTGATTTCGCCGGCGGAACTCTTTGGGATCTGAAAGTGGCCAACGGCAGCCCGGCTACGGTGAAGAGCGTCTTGGAGCAGGCTGGAGCCAAGAGTCCGATCGTCGCTTATGATGCCGCTACCGGCGACTACTCGGTAACCCTTCCGCAGACCAACGAAAACGAGCGGGCAGTTTACTTGAGCGCCCTGGAAAGCAAGTTCAGCGGCGTGCAGAGCTTGGACGTTTGGTCCCTTTCTCCCTCGGTTTCCGCCAGCTTGGCGCGCCGCGCGGTCGAGGCGATCATTCTGGTGTTGGCCGGCATCTCCTTCTTCGTCGCTTACGCTTTCCGCATGGTCTCGCGCCCGGTCAGCTCCTGGAAGTACGGCTTCATCACCCTGCTGACTTTGGTGCACGACGTCGTCATTCCGGCGGGAGTTTACGCCGCTCTGGGCTACTTCTTCGGTTTGACCATTGATTCCAACTTCGTCATCGCCCTCTTGGTCATCATGGGCTTTTCTGTTCACGACACCATCGTGGTTTTCGACCGCACCAGAGAGAATCTATCCAAGCAGACCTCGGGCAAGATCAACTTGCCGGAGATAGTCAACAAAAGCGTCAATGAGACGATGCACCGCTCGATTAACACCTCCTTCTCGCTGGTGCTGGTCCTTCTGGCCCTCTACTTCCTCGGTCCGGCCAACCTGAAGTTCTTCGCTTTGACGCTTCTTATCGGCGTTATCGCCGGAACCTACTCTTCAATCTTCATAGCCAGCCCGTTGTTGGTCTTGAGCAACCGCGAAAAGAAGAAAAAATAGGCGGCCGCGTTTGACGCGAGAGCGCCAACAGTGTATAAATCAATATATGTCAAGAGTAAGTAGCTTTCCAAATGTGGAAGCGCTGGTAAGCGCGGCGCTTAGCGCCCGCGACGATCGATCGACTCAGATTCTCCGCGAGCGTTACGGTTTGCGGAACCCGGATTTGCGCACCCTCGAAGAGATCGGCGGTAATTTGGACCTGACGCGCGAGCGCGTCAGGCAGATTGAGGCTAAGGCCTTGGAAGCCGCCCGCGCTGATCTCGAGGAGGCCGCAGAAGCCAAACTTTTTTTGGAGCTGGTCCACGCCTATTTGAATGGAGTCGGTAATTTGCGCCGCGACGACCTGCTGGCCGCCGACCTGCGCCGCCTGTGGCAGGCGAAGCAGAGAGAAGAGATTTTCCGCAACTACCTGCGTTTTCTTACAAAGGTGCTGGACGGCCCGCAGGTCGTCTACGAGACCTCCGAGTCTCACGCCTATTGGCACAACGACCGCGGCGCGGAAATCGTGGCTAAGAAACTAGTTGTAAAGCTCCACTCGCACCCTAAAGAAGATTTCGACTCCTTCTTGGAGGCGGCGGAAAAGAAGTTCGAGTTGCCAGAACCGTTGGTAGTCAACTACTTGCTTATTTCCAAGAACTTTATGATCGGACCGTATGGAGATCTGGGCAGCGGCGAGTGGCTGCACATCAACCCGAAGACCGTCCGCGACAAAACATATTTGGTTCTGCAACGCGCAGGCCAGCCTTTGCATTTCGAGGATATCGCCAAAGAGGTTAATCACATCGGCGCCGGCCGCCGCTCCGCGGCCACCGTTCACAACGAGCTGATCCGCGACCACCGTTTCGTCTTGGTCAAAAGGGGAATCTACACCATAAAATCCTAAGCCTAGACTATGAACTCCGTAGTCAACGCCTTAACCGTGGCCGCTCTGAGCTTGATAAATCTCGGATGGTTCTTGGCGGTTTTGATTTTCGTGGCGGTCATCTTCAATGACTGGTGGATTCACGACAAGATCCGCAAATACGTAAAGAATATTAAATGGGTGACGTTGCAGATTCACGTCCCGCGTGAAAACTTTAAGTCGGCCAAGTCGATGGAGCAGGTTTTTACCAGCCTGCACGGGACATACAGCTTCGGCATCAAGCAAGCCGAGGTTTACAAGGAAGGCAAAGTCGAGGATTGGATGTCGTGCGAAATCGTCGGTTCTGAAGGCGGAGTGAGGTTTTACATCACGACGCCCGCTAAGTTTCGCAACCTGATCGAGTCGTCTTTCTTTTCACAGTACCCCGAGGTGGAGATCGAGGAGGTGGACGATTACACGAAAGAGATGCCGGAGGTCGTCCCCAACGAGCAGTACGACCTCTTCGGCCAAGACTACATCCTGGCGCGCGACAGCTTTTTCCCGGTCAAGACTTACCCGGAGTTCGAGGTAATAAAAGAAGAGAAGAGCACCGATTCGCTTTCGACCCTCATCGAGGCGATGTCCAACTTGAAGGGAGAGGAGAGAATCTGGGTGCAGATCCTCATCAAAGCGGCGGGGGACGACTGGAAGAAGAAAGGAGAGGCGGAGATTGGAAAGATGTCCGGCCAGCCGCCGAAGGCAGTGGCTCCCGGGCCTTTCCAGCATCTCTTTATGTTTGTAAAGAATCTGATTATGGCCCCGACGGTCTATCCGACTTGGGGCGCCGCCGAAAAGAAGGCCGAAGCGGCTATGAAGTTTTACAACCCTTACGAAGCGGATGTGATGAAGGCGATCGCTACCAAAATCGGCAAGGTCGGCTTCGAAACGATCGTGCGCGTCATTTATATGGATAAAAAAGAGGGGTTCAACAAAGCCAACCTCTCGGCTTTGAGCGGAGCTTTTCGCGTTTTTAATACCCAGCACTTGAATGCCTTTCGCCCGGGAAACGGGACTTTGACGTCCGGCACCAAGGTTGGGCGCACCTTCAAGCAGTGGCGCCTGCTCGAAAGAAAGCAGAAGCTTTACCAGGCATACCGCGAGCGGATGGTGAAGCTGCAGATCGGCCAGCCGCTGAAGCTGCAGGACTCGGTTTTGAACGCCGAAGAACTGGCAACTCTGTTCCATCCGCCCGCCTCCTTCGTTTCCGCTCCGCGCCTGAAGCAGCTCGAGGCCAAGAAAGGCACGCCGCCGATGAATCTGCCGATAGCAGGATAAAAAAACGCAAAGTAAGAGCAAAAATAAAAGCGCAAAGCGCAAAAGAATTGACGACTGACGACCTATCGCTATTTTTCGCTTTTAGCTTTTAGTTTTTCGCTTTTAATTTCACGCTTAATTGTCCGTTATTTTTCGTTTTGCATTTTGAGCTTTGCGCTCTTCTGCGCTACACTGTTACCAAATGAACGAGGAGATAACCACCTTTGCCCAGACCAATTTCCGCAACCGCAAGGTCAAGTTCGGAGTGAAAACCGACGATCGCCGCCGGCATTTTTACGTCATCGGTAAGACCGGATCCGGCAAGACCACTCTTTTGGAAAACATGGTGGTCGAGGATATCCTGGCGGGACACGGCGTCGGCGTCGTCGACCCCCACGGCGATTTCGCCGAAAAACTTCTGGCTCTTATTCCGGAAAACCGCATCGGCGATGTAGTCTACTTCAACCCGGCAGACACCGATTTTCCGTTCGGATTCAACCCATTGGAGCAGGTGCGAGACGAACACTACCATATCATCGCGTCGAGCATCATGGGAGTTTTCAAAAAGATCTGGCCGGACGTCTGGTCGGCGCGGATGGAATATATTTTAAACAACTCGCTGCTTTCGCTTCTCGAGTACCCGGGGTCGACCCTGTTGGGAATTATGCGCTTGCTTTCCGACCGTGATTACCGCAGTGAGGTGGTCGCCCACCTGACCGACCCGGTGGTGAAAAGTTTTTGGACCGACGAATTCGCCCGCTACACCCAGCGGCTGGAGTCCGAGGCGACGGCTGCCATTCAGAACAAAGTCGGGCAGTTCGTTTCCAATCCGCTCATCCGGCGCATCATCGGCCAGCCACACTCGACTTTCGATATTCGGAAGATGATGGATGAGGGGAAGATTTTTATACTGAACCTTTCGAAGGGCAGGATCGGCGAAGACAACTCGGCGCTCTTGGGAGCGATGATGATCACCAAGATGCAGCTGGCGGCTATGAGCCGTGTCGACACTCCTGAGCGCGAACGCCGAGACTTTTACCTCTACATCGACGAATTCCAGAACTTTTCCACCGAATCGTTCGTCAACATCCTTTCCGAGGCTCGAAAGTACCGGTTGAGCCTGATTCTCGCCCATCAATATATAGCTCAGCTGGACGAGAGCGTCAGGGACGCCGTCATGGGAAACGTCGGCACATTTGTCATCTTCCGAGTGGGAGCCGCCGACGCGGAGTTTTTGGAAAGCGAGTTTTCTCCGGAGTTTATGGCCGCCGATCTGGTCAATCTCCCGCAGCACAATATTTACGTAAAGCTGATGATCGACGGCATTGCTTCTCGGCCGTTTTCCGCAGAATCCTTGCCGCCGAACATCGTCAAGCAGGATAATTACACCAAAGAGATAATAGAAAACAACCGCCGGCATTTCGGGACGCCGAAGGATCTCGTGGATAAGAAGATCAGCACCGAGTGGATGGCGGGAAAGAGCGTGGTTGAGGAGCGCGCCGGCCGGCGGGAGGAGCAATCTTTGGAAATACTGGCGCAGAATCCGCAGCCGGTGCCCCTGCGCCGCGACAAGACAAAGCGGGCGATAAACTTCGAGGAACTGCGCGAAGCGCTGTCCGAAGTGCTGCCGACAGACGAAGGTGAAGAGCCGCCAGCTTCCGCCGGCGCCAAGCCCCCAGACCAAGATTAAATCCCAAATTCGAAATCCTAAATTCTAAATATTAGCAAAACGCCAATCCGCTGGAAGGCGGAATAAATACCAATCACTAAACAACAATGTTAACAATCAATGATTTGAAAAACGGCAGCCTGATAATGATCGAGGGCGATCCGTATGTCGTTATGTCCGTATCCCATCAACACATTGGGCGCGGCGGCTCCAGCATCCAGACCCGAGTAAGAAATTTAAGAAGCGGCCGCGTTTTCGAGAAGAATTTCAAACCGGCCGACGAATTCGCGGAGGCCGAGATCGAGAAAATGCCCTCGCGCTTTTTATACAAGGGTCGCGGCGAGATATGGTTCGACGAGTCCGGCAATCCCAAGAACCGCTTCGCGCTCAAGGAGGAAGTTCTGGGCGAGTCGGAAATCTATCTCAAGCCGAATATGGAAGTGACCGCCATCAAGCTCATGCAGGGAGGCGAGGAAAAAATTCTGAATGTCGAGCTGCCAATCAAAGCGGAATACAGAGTCGTGGAAGCGCCTCCGGCCATCCGCGGCAATACAGCGCAGGGCGGAACCAAAGTTGTGACTATTGAGGGCGGAGCCACGGTGAACGCGCCGCTTTTTATCAACCAGGACGACGTCATCCGCATCAACACCCAGACCGGAGAGTACGTGGAAAGGGTGGAGAAGGCATAAAAAGCGCAAAACGAAAAGCGCGATAAGCGCAAAGCTTAAAGCGCAAAGCGCAAAATGCAAAAAAACCGGCGACTAACGGCCGGTCGGTGTTTTTCACTTTTAGTTTTAAATTTTGCGCTTTTTAAATCCTAATATCGAAATCCGAAACAAATTCAAAATACCAAACTTCAAATTACAAACCCGTCCGTGTTTCGTATTTGGGATTTGTAATTTGTGGTTTGTTTAGGATTTCGGATTTCGAGTTTGGAATTTGGCTAGATGCTAACCGATATTTTTTGCTTTTAGCTTTTAGTTTTACGCTTATTTCTGCGCTTTTAGTTTTGCGCTTCATTGAAATCTGCATCCGCTCGCTTTAGCCAAGTCGGAAAGGGATTGCTCTCCGACCAATCTTTGTCCGTCGGGCATCACCCAGGTCGGGTAAGCGTTGATGTTCAATTGCAGGCAGGCGTGCGGGTCGGTTGGGCAGTCGACGTACGGTAGATCGGCGGCGTACGTTCCGAACTCGCTTTTCTGATTTGCGCAGTGGGAGCACCAGCTGGCGCCGTAAAAGACGGCGCCGCTTTTTTTCAAACAGACCGCCAGGTTCTCAATGGCGGCAGAGCCAGGCTCCTGCGGAACACGGCGGTTGAGCTCGATTATGCCGATGCCTCCGATAAATAGCGCCGCGGCAAAAACGGAGATGAGTATTTTTTTATTCATCGCAGCAATCAACTAGTTTTTCGACCAAGTCTTTAAGCGTCCACGGCTTTTCTTTCCGGGCCGCTTCTTTTATTTCCGGCAGGCTGATTAGTTTTAGGCGCAGTCCCCAGAAGATCGTGTAGAAGTCGTAAGCCTTGGCGAACACCTTTTCCGCTTCTTTGCTTTTCCCCTGTGAGTGCATCTTACTGCCAACCTCAATGAGGCGCATCGCCGCGGCCAGCAAATGCTTGCTGATGCACCAGGTCTCTCCCTCGTGCCGGTCGATAAGCTTTGCAAGCAGCGCTTGTCGCGATTGCCTAACCTCGTCCAGCAGATCGAAATATTCTCCTTTGCCGGTCTTGCTCGCGGTGAGGAAAAGGTGCTCCTCAAGGCTTACAAGGTTCATTACTGCCAAGCTTAAGTCCTCTTCGGTCGATAAATCGATGAGGCCCGAGGCTTTCGCCTCTCCGATTTTTCTAATTAAAGATTCGATTTTGTTTATTTCTTTCATTTCAGAAGAATAAAATTATTAATCCCAGCGCGACCATGAGAAGGCTGTCGGCAACTTTAAGCAGCCGATTTTCCGACTTCTCCCAGCTTCTTATCTTTTCAATCACTCGTCCGTTTACGGAGACTGCCGCTACGAGCAGAAGCGGCAAAATGAAGACCAGGTTGTACCACAGCAGATACGACAACCCTGTGAAGAAGGTTTCCTGGTCGTGGAGCAGGCCGAGAATCATCAAGTACGGCCCGCCGCTGCAGGGGAACTCCGCCAGCCCGACAATGCCGCCCAGAGCCGCGAAGGAAGGAACCGTGCTTCGTTCAATCAAGGAGGCCAGCCGGGAGCGAATCCTGGCAAGTGGTTTAGGATTGAAGGAAAGCGACGGTAAGTAGCGGGAAAGAAGGCTGTTTAAACCTATGGCGATAAGCAGCACCGCTCCCATCTTCACCATGAAGCGCGGCGCTTCCAACGCCGACATAGCTTGCAACAAGCCCAAACCGATAAGGAGGTAAGCGGCGAAGATGCCGGCGATATATCCCGCCTCCAGGCGTAGTACGGTTTTATTGTCCTTGCCGAAACTGGCCAGGAAAGCGAGGCTGATGAAGATGACCGAAAAGGCGCACGGATTGAAGCTGTCGATCAGCGCGGAAATGGTTACCAGCGGGAAGCCGAATCCTGCCAGGTGTTGAGTTAACACGATGGAGTTGGATTTAGTTGACACCGGAGCCCGCTCCTCCGACAGAAAGAACGGACAAACGGCGATTAAGCCCAACTCCGGGTCGGACTGTTTTCGTGCAGCGCCAGCCACGCGAAGACACTTCCGCCCGGCGAAACTAAGGAGCCGTTTTCGCCGGACAGCTTCGTCAAGCGGTCATACAGTCGCGCTTTTGGTGCCAAGGCGAAGGCGAGAAAAGCCAGGCAAAAAAGAAAGGCGAGCAGACGATCCGCTGAGAAAGAGGCCGATCCCGCATAAAGGACGGCGTCTAAGTAAAAGTCGGCTACGGCAATCGGTGAATTATTGTTCGGGAAGGAAAAATTTTTTATGGCCGCCACCGCGCATTGGTATGTTTGACAGTCTCCGAAGATCGGCAGAGAGAAGATCGACAGCAGCAGGGAGAGGAGAATGAAAACGGAAAAAACCGCAAAAAGCTTCATTACTTTAAGTCTAACAGCGGCGGCAAGCCTGTCAAAAAAGAAAAAATCATTCAACGGGGCACCCTGCAGTTTGCGCGCCACCGCTTGTTCCATTACAATTCCCGCCGAGATGAGGATAAAAGCGCTGAAAAATGGCAAAAAAGTTTTTGTCGGGCTGTCGGGCGGAGTCGACTCTTCCGTTGCGGCCCTGCTTCTGCAAAAAGAGGGGTATGAGGTCGTCGGGGTTCATTTGCGTTGCTGGAACCAGGGAGGCTGCGACGAAAAAGAGGCCGAGGACGCGCGCCGCGTCGCCGGCGTTTTAGGCATACCGTTCTACGTTTTTAATCTGGAAAAAGAATACAAGGAGGCGGTGGTGGATTATATGATCGACGGCTATCGCCGCGGCTTGACGCCCAATCCCGACGTGATGTGCAACAAGGAGGTGAAGTTCGGCTTGTTTCTGAAAAGAGCGTTGGAGTTGGGCGCCGATTATGTCGCCACTGGGCATTATGTTTATAGAACGGAGACCGCAGATGGGACGCAGCTCTGGGCAGCCAAAGACAAGAACAAGGACCAATCGTATTTTCTATGGACGCTGACCCCCGATCAGCTGCGGCACTCGCTTTTCCCTCTGGGTCGGCTGACCAAGCCGCAGGTACGCAAAATTGCTGCCAAAAACAAACTGCCGACCGCCGCCAAAAAAGATTCCCAGGGGATCTGTTTCTTAGGTCAGGTGTCTTTGGATGATTTTTTAGGCGCTTATCTTCCGGAAAGAGCCGGAGCGGTGGTGAATGCCAAAGGCGAGCGGATCGGTTCGCACCGCGGCGTCCAATTTTATACGGTCGGCCAGCGGCATGGCCTGGCCATACCCGGACAGAAGCCCTACTACATCGCTGGTAAGAACGCCGACTCCAACGAGATAACGGTGGTAGAGGAGGCGGGCGATCCTATTGCGCTTTCTAAAGAATTGGAGCTGGTGGATGTCAACTTTATCGATCGGAATTATGCGGAAAAGGAAAAATTCTCAGCGCTGGTGCGCACGCGTTACCGCCAGGAGTTGCGCCCCGCGGAGATTAAAAAGAAAGAAGGAGAAACTGTTTTGATCTTTAATTCCCCGCAGAGCTTTATCGCCCCCGGCCAATCCGCCGTTTTCTATACCGCGCGAGGAAAGATGATCGGCGGAGGAACGATTGTTTAAGGCTGTTAGAATCAGGCTCTTCAAATACCGGCGCGGCAGTTGAATCCGACCGTCGCCAAGTTACTAATCATTCTGGCCTGATCGGCCAGAATGATTAGTAAAAGTGGATAACCCTTCTTCGGCAACGGAAAGCCTGCCGCTTATTATGGAGATATGCGCGCCAATGATGCGATTGTTTTGGCGTTGTCTTTCTTGATCGGCGTCGGTTTATTGGAAGCCGGCGTCGGCCCCTTGGTAATGCTCGGAGTCGTCTTAGCTACAGGCGCGTTTTTCTTATGGAGGAAAGCGGCTTGGCGGAAGATAGTATTAATTTCCGCGGCGATTTTTGTCGGAGCGTTTTACTGTGCTTTCCGCCTCAGCTGGGATAGAGGCGATTTGGTTTTAGGAAGCGAGACGAAAGTGGTTGGAATGGTCTTAAAAGCGGAGGAAGCGGGAAGTTTGCGCCGGCTGACTATCGCCGCCGAAGGAGCGCGCGAATCGGTCGAGGTGCCGACTTTTTCGGCCATCTCTCCGAAGTACGGAGATATCGTGGAAGCGACAGGCATTCTAGCAAGCGCCGGCGGAGGAAGGATTTCTTTTATGTCGCCGGTCGAGGCGAGAATCATCGGCCGCGCCGCGGTCAATCCCTTTGCGTCCGCGCTTTTCGGGCTGAAAAAATCGCTAAGCATGTCGATCAAAAGAGCGCTTCCGGCCGACAAATCTGCGCTGGCGCTAGGCGTTCTCTTGGGCGACAAGAGCGATTTCAGCAAGGAGTTCGTCCAGCGGATAAATAAAAGCGGCTTGGCGCACATTGCCGCCCTTTCCGGATACAACGTCGCCGTCCTCAGTATTTATTTTTCGGCTGTCATCGGCTTTTTTATTTTGCATCGCGGGTGGCGCCTGATCGTTTCTTCGTTGGGGATCCTTTCCTTCATTATTATGACCGGCGCTTCCGCCTCGCTTGTCCGAGCGGGAATCATGGGGTTTATCGCGCTGGTACTGAAAAACAGCGGGCGCGTCACCGATGTGAAATTCCCGATAATCTGGACGGCCTTTGCCATGGTTCTCGTTGATCCCAAAATCCTGCTTTTCGACCGCGGCTTCGAGCTCTCCTTCGCCGCGCTAACGGGATTGGTTTATTTGGAGCCGGCGTTAAAGACGTGGTTAGGCAGGATCTTCCGCGCGACTAAAGAAACATGGACCGGCTGGAAAGAAGTGGCCGTCCAAACCATTGCGGCCGAGCTGGCTGTTGCGCCGCTGGTTCTGGTCTTCTTCCGGCAGTTCTCGCCCTGGGCGGTCGTATCGAATATCGCCGTTCTTCCCGGTTTTCCCCTCACGATGCTTTTAACCTTCCTAACAGCGCTCGCCGGTTTCGTTTCTTCGCCGCTCGGCCTGGTTGTCTCCTGGCCGCTCTCCCTTCTCATCGGATATGAGGAAGCTGTTATTAATCTTTTCGGCGGCTCTTTGCTGTGACTTGGCGCTGCTTTTTTGGTGCCTCGCGCCGCACCCCAATCTGGCTGTTTATTTTTTCGACGTAGGCGAAGGGGACAGCGAGCTTATTTCCTGGAGCAACGGAGCGAAGGTTTT
The DNA here is from genome assembly GCA_021811305.1 of bacterium. Lineage (GTDB taxonomy): Bacteria > Patescibacteriota > Minisyncoccia > UBA6257 > Colwellbacteraceae > JACWAO01. The sequence goes on along the minus strand of JAJZPD010000007.1, from coordinate 2,383 downwards.
GGTAGACGGCGGTCGGGCCGGGCGCCTTGGGGCGGAGCTGGGACGGGCTTTGGGTTCGGCTGAAAGGCGGATCGATCTAATGCTACTTACCCACTGCCAGGTTGACCATCTCGGCGGGCTGAAAGAAGTCGCCGAACGGTATGAGATCGGCGTCTTTGCCTACAATGGATGCATATACAATCCTCCGGAGTGGACGCTCCTCGAAAAAGAGCTGGATAAGCGCGGCGTGCGTTTGGTTGCGCTTGCGGCCGGGGACCGGCTGCGCATCGGAGAATCGGAGATTAAAATACTTTCGCCGCTGCCTAATTTAAGACCAGCTGTTTCGGATGAGAATGAGCGGGCGATAACCTTCCTATTGCAAGATTCTGGGCGCAGCTTCCTTTTTATGAGCGATGCTCCGCCGGAATTGGAAGAACAAGTCGTGGCCGAGATCGGCTCCGCGGTTGACGTATTGAAGGTTTCGCACCACGGATCGAGGTTCTCCTCGACCAGGAATTTTTTGGCGATAGCGCGCCCCAAGCTGTCAGTTGTCGAGGTCGGAACCAATTCTTACGGGCACCCGGCGGCTGAGGTTCTCGAAAGGCTGGGGCTTTATGGCAGCGTCTATCGGACCGACCTATCGGGCACGATCCGTGTTTTTCTCGACTACGGAACGCTCCGCATCTTCTCCGCCAGGCCGCCTGCGGGTTAGTCTTCACTTTTTGCCCCTGCCGGTCTACACTTACAAGCGTGAGAATTTTGACGAGCGAGATTTTAGATAAGAAAGGAGAGGAGGTCGAACTGGCCGGATGGATCGACAGCCGGAGGGATCATGGCAAGATAATCTTCTTCGATTTACGGGACCGCACGGGGTTAGTTCAGCTGGTCTTGGCTCCCTCTTCGGGTGCTGCCTACGAGTTGGCCGAGACGCTGCGGCCGGAATGGGTGGTAAAAATAAAAGGAGAGGTCCGCAACCGTCCGAACGGCACGGAGAACCCAAATCTGCCGACCGGGCAGCTGGAAATTGCGGTCAAGGAGATTGAGGTACTGTCCAAATCGGAGGCTCTTCCGTTCCCGATCAGTGGCGACGGATACGAGATCGATGAGGAGATCCGGATGAGGCACCGCTATCTCGATTTACGCCGCGCTCGCCTGCAGAAGAACGTTCGCCACCGGCATCTCATAACCAAATACATGCGGGATTATTTGAGCCAGCGCGGCTTCGTCGAGGTGGAGACGCCGATCCTTTCCAAATCGACGCCGGAAGGCGCGCGCGATTATCTCGTGCCCTCCCGCCTTTATGCCGGCAAATTTTACGCTTTGCCGCAGTCGCCGCAGCAGTACAAGCAGCTCTTAATGGTCGCCGGAATGGAAAGGTATTTTCAGATCACCCGCTGCTTTCGCGACGAAGACACTCGCGGCGATCGCCAGCCGGAGTTTACCCAGCTCGACATTGAGATGAGCTTCGTCGACGAAGATGATGTTATGGGTTTGATCGAAGAACTGTACCTCGGTCTGGTGCGCGAGCTGTATCCGCATAAGAAGCTGCGTCTGGACGAGAACGGCCGCATTCCGCGGATGAGCTACGACGAGGCGATGAGTAAGTACGGCAGCGACAAGCCGGATGTGCGTACCAACAAAGACGATCCGGACGAACTCGCTTTCCTTTTTGTCGTCGATTTTCCGATGTTCGAGTGGAAGGAGACGGAAAAGCGGTGGGATGCGGTGCACCATCCGTTTACTCGGCCGAAAGTCAGGAACGCAGCCGAGTTTTGGGAAAAGTTCAAGTCCGATCCGGCATCTATCAAGGCCAAGCAGTACGACTTCGTGCTGAACGGCTACGAAATCGGCGGCGGCTCGATCCGCACTCATGACGCCGAGCTCTTGGCGGCGGTTTTCGAGGCGATGGGCAACAAGCCCGAGGAGGTCAAGGCAAAATTCGGACACCTGCTCCAGGCGTTCAGCTACGGCGTACCCCCGCACGGCGGCATCGCTCCCGGGGTGGACCGTTTCGTGATGATCGTCGAGAACGAGCCGAACATCCGCGAGGTCATCGCTTTTCCAAAAACCGGGGATGGCCGCGACCCGATGATGGAGGCTCCGTCCGAAGTCGATCCAAGCCAGCTGCGGGAGCTGCACCTGAGTATAAAAAAAGAAGAAGGACCCCTGGATGCAGCTCGGGGTAAAGAAAAATAAAAGAACAAACCAAAATGAAAGTAAAAGAAGAAAGAACGGTTTTAATAGTAAAGCCCGACGGGGTAAAGAGGGGATTAGTCGGAGAAATAATCCGCCGCGTCGAGCAGAGGGGTCTGAAGGTCATCGGCATGAAAATGATCCAGGCCGATCGGAAGACTATCGACCAGCACTTGCCGAAGAGCCAGGAGTGGCTGGAGGCCGTCGGCAA